>DASTFG010000072.1:0-4532 GCA_035708785.1 Anaerolineales bacterium | reverse complement strand
GATTCTTCTTCTGAGCTTTTCTGATGGAATGACCAGACGAATGGACAACCAGACAATCATCACATTCAGAATGATAACGATTGCCAATACGAGCGTGCGGAAATTTTCGTTATAGTCAAAATCGTTCCTGATCAAGGGTGTCAGGTTTAGCGCACTGAGCATCGCTTCGAGAACGAGGCAGTATATGAAAAGGCCAAGGGGAATGAACGGCAGTCTTCCCTCCCGCCCGGGCTTTGTCCCGAAGATCATGGCTGTAGTTTTCAAGCCTGCCGCCGTGTCTTCTGCGATATCGATCACCCCTTCAAAGACACCGTTCATTAACAAAATGAACAGGACAAAAATAGAGGCGAGCACGAGTGTCAGGAAGGTCGGATCACCCACGCTCCACGCTCCGTATAGTGTCAGGCTGCCCCAGGAAAGTGCCTGAATCAAATCTGTGATGGGCGGAAATGCGTTCTGTTTTCCCCAGATGTCATAGACCGCCATGCAGCTGACCGCCATGAGAAGTGCGGCCAAAGCATAAGGCGGGATAGCGGCAAGCAGCCCCAGGACCAGCATCAATGGCACCTGGGTCAATGCGATCGCGAGCGCCGTGGTTGAAGGGATCTCTCCCCGAACCAATGGATGCGTGGCCCGTTTTGGCATTAACCGATCAACCGGAAGATCGACCACATCGTTCAATACATATGTGAAGATATGAAATTGAAGAGCTGTCACGACAATAAAAATGATCTGAGCAGGTGTGGCCCCTCTCGTCGCGGTCGCCGCGCCCATCAACGGCAGGAAGACGGTAAAGGCGAACCGGCGCAAATGGATGAATTGCTTGATCAGATGCCAGAGGGATGGTCGTTCGGATGTTTGGTGGATCATGGGTTGTCCTCAGGCGAAGATCTGCCGGCGCCTCCCAGGCGTGGCGCCGTTATTTCGGTAGGTTTGCGTCTGTGGGATTGGCTATGGATACGCTGCCGAATCTGCGCTGGCGACCGGCATAGTCATGGATTGCCTGATCCAGATGTTCCTGCGTGAAATCCGGCCAGAATATCGGCGTAAACCAGAATTCGCTGTAAGCGGATTCCCAGATCAGGAAATTCGAAAGGCGGGTCTCCCCACTTGTACGGATGACCAGATCGGGGTTTGGAATGTCGCGCGTGCTGAGATGAGCCGAGAAGGTATCCTCATTGATTTCTTCCAGAGGGATGCCCTTGCGGACCATGGTCCGGATTGCGTGGATGATCTCGCTCCGCCCCCCATAGTTCAACGCGACACAGACGGTGATCGCTGAGTTTCTTCTGGTCAACTCGACCGCATTCTTGATCTTTTTCTGTAATGCTTTCGAGAGACCCTCGATCTGGCCCAGATGCCGGATCTGGACTCCCATCCTGTGAAGGTGAGGAGTCTCTCTGTCGATATATTCGCCCAGCAAATACATAAGCCCGCGGACTTCGTCCAGGGGACGCATCCAGTTCTCGGTGGAAAACGCAAAGAGTGTCAGAAAGCGAACGCCTCGATCGATACAAGCAGCGATAATCTTGCGAACATTCTGTGTGCCCGCCCGGTGACCTAACAGACGGGGCAGGCCGCGTTGATTGGCCCAGCGCCCATTTCCATCCATAATGATTGCAATATGCTCAGGGCCGGTTCGGACCTGGACATTCTCGAGTCTCATGTTTACATTCATAACTTTGTAATAACTCCTAACGACTCCCTGCTATTTGCGTTATGCCGGTGCCCCGGGCATCAGAAGTGAATGGCCATGCGATGCTGTTATTCAAACAGGAGGGAAAGACCGAATATGAGCGATACAAATAAGACCTGAACAAGATCTAAGGCAGTGGATTAGTCGATCATCTCAGTCGTTTGATTGTACATTTGCCGCCTGGTTATACAATTGACTTGGATAACGCTGGCGTGCATTGTAACACGAATGATACTCATCTCTGTCGTATCAAGGCAGTTCTGAGGCCGTCGGGCCCGGGCTGCGACCGGTGTAATTGGATGACGATATTAACGTTTCGCAAGCGAAAAATAGGCGACCAGTTGCCATGTTCCCCACCACCATTTGAAGTGCGCTTTTCCCAAATAAAAATCGGCATCCACCTGAACAAGCTCATCCAGCACGCGGCGGACATTCAGGACCGGATTGCTCTTCAGGTTATAGTCCAGTTTTAGCACCTGGCGGTCAGGGTCCGCCAGCCCGGGAGCAAGGTACATACGAAAGGCAAAGGCGCGGTATCTTTCTGAAGTAATATGCTTGTAACCGCGATAGAGCGGCCAGACGATGCGCGCAAGGAACAAGGAGTCACGGCTCAAAATATTATCGCCGGTTGCATCTATCGGGTCGAAAATCTTTCCTTTCCACGGCATCCAGCGCGCGGTGACCATGTCCGCGACTTGGTTCAACCCCGGCCCCACGTCCAATCCGATGAACTCGCCCGCGTACTCTCCCTCGAGGGGCGGATCGGGCGGCGATCCCGCGCGGAAGATGTCATTTAGGGCGGCAAACCCGCGTTTGCGGGCGTGTTGAAAAATCGCTTTCGCAGATGCTATGTCTTTCATGCCATCCATTATTATTCTTATTCGATCTATTCAGAAGAGGTACTGGCTCTCTTCATGGGGATAATATTTATTCTACGAAAAGTAAATATTGAGATCAAAGTGGTGATGACTTTTCCGATCAGGTATTCTTTGAAAAAATCTCGCGGTAAATCGACAAACCTTACATCGCGGAATCCGAATTGTTCATAATACTTCTTCCATTTCTTATTGCACATGAGATAGAGCGGACTGTTTTCGCGCCTCAGGATTTCATTCATAAGTTGTGCGCTGATGCCTTGGCGTCGATATTCAGGCCGCACGAATCCCGATGCGACCTCGCGCGTACCCTGACTATGCACCTTGACCTGCCGGATTCCAACGATCTGTCCATTCTCTTCGGCGATGAGAAAGTTTTGCCAGTGCAGGTTCCGAGGATTGATCTTTGCTTGACGGATCAGTGAAACAATCGACAACTGATCTGCTTCAATGGCAGGACGGATGATCACAGACATATTTAAATGTGAATCAGGAGGTAAAGTAAATTCACAGGATGATTATAGCATTCTGTGAATATCACCAAGATACCACCATAGACCGATTTAGATTGGCATAAGAACTCAACGCAACAATAAAATCACCCACGCGCCACGTTCGTGCCGCGCGTTGCCTTCATCTGTGAGCAAGCCCCGTTAAGCTTGCCTGCTCTGACCTTTATTTCCGGGCCTTGCTAACCCATCAGCTTGTCGAACTCTTCCACAGAGACTGCCGGTGCGGTGCTGAATGAGACTCCCAGCAGTTTGCCTAAAGCTGCTGAGGTCTTCATGGCTTGCCCAGTACCGGGCATATCCACGATCAGGACGAGATCCACGTCTCCGAGCAGTGCATACCCTGCTTTGAATTCTCCGCCATGCTTCTTTATCAAAGCCAGTGTTTTTGCAGTGCGCCCGGCACTGATTCCTTTCATTCCCTCTAATGAATATTTGCCGAACATGAAGTAAGTTGCCATATTTGTTCTCCTTTCTTCCACACGACAAACAATAAATGCTTCAAGTGACAAAGATCATGATCCTGCCTTCACGGCCCTTTTGTGCCTCTGTATTACTATACAACCTCTAACACTGAATTTCAAGACCCTGTGAGCCGGATCTCCAATCTCTAATGTATAATTCCCCCACTTCAAAAACCGGAGAGAGAATGAGTCCGAAAAAACCGACTGGCGCGGAGATCCGCGATACCTTCATAGACTTTTTCGTCGAGCATGGACATACGTTTGTCCCATCCTCGTCGCTTGTCCCGGGCGGGGATGCCACACTCTTGTTCACCAACTCGGGCATGGTGCAGTTCAAGGATGTCTTCCTGGGCACCGACAAGCGCCCGTACAAACGCGCCGCCAACTCGCAGAAGTCCATGCGTGTGGCGGGCAAGCACAACGATCTGGACGACGTGGGGCGCGACGATACTCACCATACCTTCTTCGAGATGCTCGGCAACTGGTCGTTCGGCGACTATTACAAAAAGGAGGCCATCGAGTGGGCCTGGCAATTGCTGACCGACGTCTGGGGGCTGGAAAAGGAACGCCTGTATGCGACTGTCTTCAAGGACGACCAGGGCGATATCCCGACCGACGAAGAGGCCGCGGAGAACTGGCTCAGGCAGCCCGGCTTTGATCCGGCGCATCTCTTTTATACGGGCCGCAAGGATAACTTCTGGGAAATGGCCGACACGGGTCCCTGTGGCCCGTGCTCGGAGATCCACTACGATTTGCGCCCCTCGGATGAGCCGGTGACTGCGGAGGTTCTGGACAGCGACCGGTTTGTCGAGCTCTGGAACCTGGTCTTCATCCAGTACAACCGCCTCGGCCCGGATACGCTCGAGCCGCTCCCTGCAAAGCACGTCGATACCGGCATGGGCTTCGAACGGCTGGTCTCGATCCTGCAGGGTGTCGACTCGAATTACAAGACCGACCTGTTTGCCAAGCCGCTCGAGGTGCTGCGCTC
>DASTFG010000071.1:0-4500 GCA_035708785.1 Anaerolineales bacterium | reverse complement strand
AAGATCGAAGAGAGCTGAGCTCATATGATTCCCTGACACTCTTTCATTTCGAAAGGTTATATCATTATTTGGGAAGATGTGACATGCGTGCAGGCAGGATGATGCCTCATCTTAATGCCAATCACACAAACCGGTTCGGGTGATGTGTTCGGGAGTACCTGAAATTTGATCAAGCCTTACACCCCCGCACCGACCTTAGCCGCGCCGAAGCCTCCCGGGTACTCAGAACTGCTTCGGAGCCTTTCCTTCATTTGCAGCCGGGCGCGTGCCAGGCGGCTTTTCACTGTCCCCAGTGGGATTTTCAATACCCTGGCAGCTTCCTCATAATCGAGATCGTACAGGTCTATTAAGGTGATCACACTTCGATGCAAAGGGGGCAGCTCATCCAGGATCTGATACAAACGTTTCGACTCTTCGTTCTGCTCCACCGTTGCCTGCACGGATTGAGCCGGATCGGCCATCCAGGACGGGGATTCGATCTCCTCGCCCTCCTCATCTTCGGGGAACAGGGGCTGGGTGGGATGCCGTCTGGAGCGGCGGAGGATATCGTAGGCCGCGTTGGTCACAATCTTGAGCAGCCAGGCGCGGAAAGATCCGCCGCGAAAGCCGCCAATATTCTGGAACGCCTTGATGAAGCCCTCCTGGGCGGCATCCTCGCTCAAAGCAGGGTCACCGAGCAGGGCATACACATGGTGGTAAGCCATATCTTGATATGTCAGCACGAGCTGGTTGAAGGCATCCAGGTCGCCCCTTGACGCCTTCTGGACCAGCCATTCTTCAGTGCCAGTAGCAGATTGGGTTTTGGAGTTTAGCATTGCAACCTCACGGCCATCTCTAAAACAGTTGCCAGATGGGGCATTCCAGTGCGTTAACATGCCTATACTTTAGTCTTTTTTGAGCTGAACGGGTGCAAATTCCTCGCACAGATTACTGGACAAAAAGTAGTACAATTGCGCAACCGTCTTCCGGGCTTCGTTGTTTATACATGTCGACCATGGACTACTCATTCGGCAGCTGGGTCAGACGTCGCCGCAAGGCGCTCGACCTGACGCAACAGGAACTCGCTCAACGGGTGGGGTGTTCTCTCTCGCTTATCTTCAAGATCGAATCGGACCAGCGCCGCCCCTCCCGCCAGATTGCAGAGTTGTTTGCGGAGCATCTGAAGATCCCGCTTGATCAGCGCGATCTCTTCCTGAAGGTAGCCCGCCAGGAAAAAGGGGTGGACCGTCTTGAGGCCCTTCCATCGCCATCTGAAGTCAAACCTGCTTCTGTTACCCAACCCCTCCAGCCCAGCCTGCCGCTGCCTCTCACTTCTATCGTGGGACGCGAGCACGAACTGCGTGCGATCATCCGGCAATTCCAGGATCCTGCCTGTCGTCTGTTGACCCTGACCGGCCCCGGAGGCGTCGGCAAGACGCGTCTGGCCCTGGAGGTCGCGCATCACCTCAGCCAGGTCTTTGAGGATGGCGTTTGTTTTGTGTCCTTGACCGGCACAGCTGCCCCGGAGTTTGTCACTCCTGCGCTTGCAGATGCGCTATGCTTCTCTTTTTCAGGGATGACTCCGTTGAAAGCCCAGCTGTTTAATTTCCTCGAAGAAAAACAGATGCTGATCGTGCTCGATAATCTGGAACATTTGCTGAACGGTATCGAACTCCTGGACGAGCTGTTGAGGCAGGCGCCAAATGTCAAATTACTAGCGACTTCTCGAGAACAATTGAATCTACGGGCGGAATGGGCATTCGAGGTAGAGGGGCTGCCGGTGCCCTCACACATGGAACTGGAATATTTCGAGTCGAACAGCGCAGTGGCTCTATTTCTCCAGCGTGCCAAGCAGGCAAAATTCGATTTTGTCCTTAGCGTGGACGATTATCCTGATATGAAGCGGATTTGCCAGTTCGTGGAAGGCTTGCCACTGGCTCTGGAGCTTGCTGCAACCTGGGTACGGATGCTTTCCGTAAGGGAAATCGCGCACGAGATCGAGCGCAATATGGATTTCCTGACCACCACCGCGCGCGACGTGCCGCAGCGGCATCGCTCGATTCGAGCAGTCTTTGACCACTCCTGGGCACTGCTCACAGACGAGGAGCAGGGAATACTCCGGCAGTTGGCCGTATTCAGCGGAGGATTCACACGAGAGGCTGCCGAACAGGTAGCCGGCGCGACGATCTCCCACCTGTCGGCACTTGTGGATAAATCACTCCTGAGATACACCGGTATGCCGGCAGGCCGCTATGGCTTCCACGAACTCATCCGCCAGTACGTGGACCTGAAAGCGCAAGATAACCCGGAAGAGCATGACCAGATGCATGAGCGGCATGCGAGTTACTTCGCGTACCGGCTTCAGCAGTGGGAAAACAAGCTGCAGGGTGCTCAGCAGCAGGAGATCCTGACTCAAATCAGCCTGGAGATCGACAACATTCGCTCTGCTTGGGATTGGATGGTAACGCATCGTCAGACTGACTCCCTGCAGCAATCGCTCATGATCCTGTTCGTGTTGCACGATATTCGGAATTGGCTGCATCAAGGGTCGACGCTTTTCGAGAAGGCAATCGCGGCGCTGCAATCGGGCGCGCAGGCTGGCGAAGAGTACGACGCGAACCCGATCCTGTTGGGTGAGCTGATGGCCTGCCAGGGACATTTGTGCTGGCACCTGGGCCAGACGCAAAAGGCTCGTAGGTTGCTCCAGCGTAGTCTTCAGTTACTCGGTTCGAATCGCAACCGTCCCATGCTGGCCGAGGCACTCTTGTATCTTTCACTTTTGGAACATTGGCAAGGGAACTACCCGGCCGCGCGACAACTCGCAGAGGAATGCGTCGTGCTGAATCGGGAGCAAGGCCGTGTCTCCGGACTCGGCTATGCGTTGAGTAACCTGGGCTTGATCTGCCTGACCCAGGGAGAGCATGAGACGGCCTACGCCTGCCTGCAAGAAAGTGTCGCGGTCATGCGGTCGATCGGTCATCCACGTGGTATCGCGATTAACCTCATTAGGCTCGGACTTGCAGTCCTGCGGCTCGGAAGGTTTTCCGAAGCCCAGATGCTTTTGGAGGAAGGCCTGGAAACAACGCAAAGGCTTCATGACCGCTGGGGGATTGGAAACGCCCTAAATTACCTGGGTCTGCTGGCATTCGAGAGGAGCGACTTTGCACGCGCCGAGGCGCTGATTCGGGAAAGCGCTGCCCTGTTCAGAGAGGATGGCGACCAGATTATGCTGGCGGCAACCCTCACCGATCTGGGGTATATCCTCACGGAACGCAATATGGAACCTGAAGCATGGCAGAGCTTCCGGGAGGCCTTAAAAATCGCCCAACACAGCGGAGCCCTTCCGATCGCTTTATATGGATTGGCGGGAATCGCCGCACTTCAAGCGAAGGAGAAGTTGACTAAGCAGGCTTTTGAACTGGCCACATACAGCTGGGAACATTCTTCCAGCAATTGGCAGACGAAGGATCGCGCCGGGCGCTTGCGAGCAGAACTTAAAACTCAGCTCCGGCCTCGGCAGCTCGAAGCTGTGGAGGCGCGGGCGGGGAATAAAAGCTTTGAAGACATTGTGGAGGAAGCACTTGAGTTATAATGATTTGTGGATCGAAAGAGCACGACTTTTACTGAGATCATGGCATATTCTGAGGTTAGTTTCGGGGCGTGGGTCAAGCGCAGGCGCAAAGCTCTTGACCTTACACAGCAAGAACTTGCGAAGAGAATTGGGTGTTCCCTTTCGCTCATCTTCAAAATCGAATCGGACGAGCGCCGCCCTTCGCGCCAGATTGCAGAACTGCTCGCCGAGCATCTGGGGATTTCTCCTGATCAGCGCGATCTGTTCCTGCAAGTAGCACGGCAGAAAAAAGGGGTGGATCACCTTGAAGGTGTTCCGTCTCTTCCTGAACTCCCACCTGTTTCCGTTTCCGGGGCGTTCCAGCCAAACCTGCCTCTCCCGCTCACCTCCCTCATCGGGCGGGAGCATGAGGTGCATGCCATCATCGGGCAGATAGAGGATCCCGCCTGTCGCCTGTTGACCCTGACCGGCCCCGGGGGAGTTGGCAAGACCAGCCTGGCGCTGGAGGTTGCTCACCAGCTGCGCGACTCGTTCCATCACGGTGCTTGTTTCGTGTCCCTGGTCGGCACGAATAGACCCGAATTCATTCTCACGACAGTGGCCGAGGCATTAGGATTTGTCTTCTCAGGGGCTGCAGAACTAAAGACGCAATTATTTAATTTCCTTAAGGAAAAAGAAATCCTTCTGGTTCTGGATAACCTGGAGCACCTGTTGGAGGGGATAGAAGTGCTGAGTGAGCTTCTCGAATTCGCGGCGGACGTCACACTTTTAGCGACCTCACGCGAGCAATTGAACCTTCGCACGGAATGGATCTTCGAAGTACAGGGACTGCCTGTTCCCTCAAACAGCGAACCGGAAACCCTTGAGTCGAATAGCGCTGTCGCCTTGTTTATCCAACGAGCCACCCAGGCAGAAGTAGGCTTCAGCCCGGCGCCAGAGGATCTGTCGGC
>DASTFG010000070.1:0-3470 GCA_035708785.1 Anaerolineales bacterium | reverse complement strand
GCTAATGGTGTCATTACCGTTCGGGGAGAGCTGATCGCGGTGCAGGTACCGCAGTCGATGGTCGAGGAGCTGGTGAAGAGCGCAAAGAAGAACTCCGAGTTTTGATAAACTCGGAGTTACAGTTTATTTTTTGGCAGGTCTGGCCATCTCCTCTTTCACGGTGTGATACAAATTCTCCGCCTTTAATTCACTCAGCGCGTAACACGGCGCTTTGAGGTGATTCGCCAGTTGCTGTGCGAGGCCCTGGTCGAAGGCGGCGTGCTCCATGTTGATCACGATGCTTTTGACCTTCTCGTTGGCGATCAATTCGGCGAATTTATACGATTCCTCCTGCGGGGGCAGCGCGCCGATGGAGACATTTCCCGCGCCATCCGTCAGCACGATGAGCAGCGGCTCGATATCCGGATGGTGCACTTTTTCATGGCGCAGCACATCTGCAGCGAGGAACAGGCCCGCGGAGAGCGGGGTCTTTCCGCCGACGGGGATATCCATCAGCGCGCGCTGAGCGAGCTGCACGGAGTTTGTGGGAGGTAAAACAAGCGTCGCGCGGTCCTTCTGGAAGACGATCAGGCCGACGCGGTCGCGGCGCTGGTAGGCGTCCGTCAGCAGGGAAAGGATCGCGCCCTTGGTCGCGTTCATGCGCTCTGCCACGGCCATCGACCAGGAAGCATCCACCAGGAACAGGACAAGATTGGCCACGCGCTTGACGCGAACCTTGCGCTGCAGGTCGCCCTTTTCAATCGCAAAGGCCAGGCGTTTGCGTTTTTCTGTGCGTTTCTTCTGGAACGGCGCCGCGGCGCGGAAGGTGGCATCGAAGGCGATGTCATCCTTCTTCTCCCCTGCGGGACGCGCCTTGATGTAACGCCCGTGTTTGCGCTCGGTCCTGGTCAGCGAGCGCCGGCCGGCGTGCTTGCGAGCCAGTTTGTCGAGCGGCGTGTTCAGGCGGCGCGGCTGGAATTTCTCCCCGGGTTTGACCTTCTGCCCGCCCTCCCACCAGTTTGCGGATGTGTTGGCAAAAACATCCTGCTGCATCGGCTCGGGCTTGCCCTCCTGCGGACCCTCCTCGCGCTCATCTTCTAATTTTAAGTTTTTTTTTCCTGGGGTTGCGCCTGCTGGGCTTCGGCTTCCTCTTCCGCCTCGCTCGGCATCGACTGGCCGGCCAACTGCTCGATGCGCTCCTGCAGCTGCTCGGAGTTGATCTCAGCCTGCTGGAAGGGAGTCCGCTTGATGCGGTGGGGCAGGGCCAGCTCCGCGGCCAGGGCGATATCGTGGTCGTTGATCTTGGTCCGCCCCTCGAACGCGGCCTGGGCGCGCGCGGCTTTAAGGATGACCAGGTCGGCGCGGTGGCCGTCCACGTTCAGCGAGGCGGTCAGCGCGGCGATGGACAGCAGGTCGCGGCTGGTGTGAGTGACCTGCCCGACCAGCTCCCGCGCCCGCTCGATCTGGTGCGAGAGGACCTCCTCGCGGGGCATCCACTGGCGGCGGAACGCCTCGGCGTCCTGTTCGAAGGCCAGGTTGCGCTCCATGATCAGGACGCGCTCGCGCGCGTCGCGGATGCCGACGATATCCACCGAGAGGGCAAAACGATCCAGCAACTGTGGGCGCAGCTCACCCTCTTCCGGATTCATCGTCCCGACGAGGATGAAGCGGGCGGGATGCGTGAACGAGATCCCCTCGCGCTCGACCATGTTGACGCCCATCGCGGCCGAATCCAGCAGGACATCCACCACATGGTCGTCGAGCAGGTTGACCTCGTCGATATAGAGCAAGCCGCGGTTGGCGGAAGCAAGCACGCCCGGCTCGAAGTGGCGTTCGCCTTTCTGGATGGCCTGTTCGATATCGAGCGTCCCCACCACGCGGTCTTCGGTCGCGGAGACGGGCAGGTTGACAAAAGAGGTGGTTCTCACATGAGAAGGAATCTTAGTCGTCCCTTCGAATCGTTCCTTACATTCCGTGCACCAGGTCGCGGGCTTGTCAGGATCACAGCCGAAACGGCAGTCGTCAACAACTTCTACCTTGGGAAGCAGCGCAGCCAGGGCGCGCGCCGCGGTAGATTTCGCCGTGCCGCGCTCGCCCCGGATCAGCACCCCGCCAATGCGTGTATCGACGGCGTTCAAGATGAGCGCACGCCGCATGCGTTCCTGTCCTACGATTGCAGTAAATGGAAAAATAGGTGGCATTCATCAACTCCGAAGGGTGATTATAACGCGTGATTTGGCATTCCCAGAAGGGAGAATGCAGCCGCGTTGACGAAAGAAGGCAGATTATGCACGGCCTGAGTGGGAAGGGTTGCAAACTTCTACATTCACCTGTATAATCCAGCTTACATTTTTCTTAACCGGAGTATCTAGTGACAGACCAGAATCAGGCTTCGCCCACTGAGGGGGGCGATGTAAACAAGCCTAGAGAACAACAAAACACGAACAATAACAATCAAACCATGGAGTCCTTACTCAATGAGCAGGATCTTAACATTGATTTGCCCCAGGTCGGTGAAATCCGCACGGGGGTGATTGCAAGCGTCAGCCCCTCGCAGATCCTGGTCAGCATTGGCGCCAAGTCCGAGGGCATTATTTCTGGCCGTGAGCTGGATCAACTGTCACCACAGGAACGTGAAGCACTTCAGGTCGGGCAGGAAGTTCACGTCTATGTGGTCAATCCGGAAGATGCAAATGGCAATGTCGTCCTTTCGCTCAAGCGGGCACAGGAACAGCTCTCGTGGGAGAATGTCGAGAGGCTGGTGGAGAGCGATGAGGTCGTTGATAGCAAGATCACTGGCTTTAACAAAGGCGGCTTGATCGTCGCAGTCGAGGGTCTGCGCGGGTTTGTCCCCTCGTCGCAGGTCAGCGCGCTACGCCGCGGCCAGTCCACGGGTGATACGCCCGAACAGCGCTGGCAGAAGATGATCGGCCAGCCGATCACCGTACGGGTCATCGAAGTCGACCGCGAGCGCCGCCGCCTGATTCTTTCGGAGCGCGCGGCCAGCAGCGAATCGCGGCAGTCGATCAAGGAACGCGTCATCGAAGAGCTCGAAGAAGGTAAGGTATACACCGGTCGCGTGACCAGCCTCGCCAACTTCGGCGCATTCATCAATATCAACGGCGCGGATGGCCTCGTGCATCTTTCCGAACTGTCGTGGGAGCATATCGACCATCCGCGCGAGGTACTGGAAGTAGGGCAGGAAGTCAATGTGAAAGTCATCAACGTGGACCGCGAAAAGAAGCGCATCGGCCTGTCGGTCCGCGCCCTGCAGGAGGATCCCTGGAAGTCGCGGGTGGAGAAATACAGCGTCGGGCAACTGGTGGAAGGAGTGATCACTCGCCTGACCAAGTTCGGTGCGTTTGCCCGCCTGGAGGGCGATATCGAGGGCCTGATCCATATCTCCGAGATCGCCGAGCATCGGATCGAGCATCCCAAGGAGGTGCTCAAGGAAGGTGAAGTCAAAAGTCTGCGCGTCATCCGGATCGATC
>DASTFG010000069.1:0-3701 GCA_035708785.1 Anaerolineales bacterium | reverse complement strand
ACTGCGTATTTGGGGGACTGCGAAGCGAACGGTAGGTGCCCGCCGCAGGTCCCCGCAGGGGAAAGGCAGCGGGTGGGGGTCGGGAGGCTTCTGAATTTACAAACCCGCGCCGGGGTCCCCGGGGATCAAACGCTGAGCTTCGCTCTGCTCGCGGTCAGGAGACCGGCGGACCGCCAGTAAGGCCAGCGTGATGCACCCCCCGATCGTCCCTGCAACGAGGTTAGCGAGGAGGATGGTCGTCATCATCGGGCCCATCCCATTTCCCAGGGCTGGCAGGCTGTGCGCGAGAGGCGCTGTGGTGGGATCCTGAGTCCAGATCGTCACCGCGCGGCCGAGCAGCAGCCAGGTCACAAACCAGTAAGAGACCGCCGTTGCGGCGGCAGCGACGAAGGGGCGCCAGAGCAGTCCGGGGGGACGAAGCGCCAGGCCCAGGACGAGCGCAAAGACGAACGATATGCCGAAGATCATGATGGCAAAGGACTCGGCCACACCGCCCGAAAAGGGGAGAGGCAGCTCCGGGATCGGGATGCGGGGAACGAACAGAGTTCCCAGGTAGCCCAGGAGGAAAAAGGAAAGGCCGCCAAGGGCGGCGAGCAGCCTGCGTGAGCCGCGTTCAGCCATGTTCCGGGCAATGAGACCAAACACGCAGCCCGCGCCGAGGAAACTGACCCAGACAGCCGGCTGCATGAAGAGAAATGTAGGCATACAGGGCAAAGGGATAATTCTCCCCCTGACCCAGATCCGTTCCATCGGGTTCGTTTCCGTCCCGAAAAGACAGATCGCCACAGGCGGGCGCATGGCGTCGGGCCAGGCGACCGCAAGCGGCAGGCTGGTCGCCAGGCCGATCAGCAATCCGCCCAGCAGCAGGAGAACCAGGCGTTCTGCTTTCTTATCACGCGTTTGAGCTCGATCATCCATCCTTGCGCCTGCTATCATGCTGCTGTCCTAATCTAGTTTCTGGTGTAAAACTCGCTCACGCCGCCGTCCCAAAGATGCCACACCGCGGTACTCGGCGGTGAGTACAGAATAACCCCTGCGCCGGGGACGGCGCAAGGAGCACTCTTGCACCGAGTCATGGTGCTGTCCTATTTTAGGATATGTGGAGTTGTGCTCCATGTCCTGAGGAAATATACACCGCTCGATGGCCGAACGTTCCCGCAGGGCGAGATGATATCCCGCCATCACCTCATTTTAAGGAAAATCTTGACTTTCTTCGAAATCGTAGTAAACTGAATTTGCAGGGAATTCCTAGAAACTGGAATCTCCTCTGCCGTAGATGCTCAGGAGCTTGATCGGTGAGGAGGCGCGAGCCAAGGAACCGAAAAATAAAAGGCTCCAAAAGCGAATTTCTCTCACCGAGTACCAAAGACGAGTAGGTCTGATCGAAAGAAATGGCTGAAAGTAAAAGGGAAAGTAGAGAGAGATCCTGGAGGAAACTGTGGAATCAGCTTTCGCAAGGAGGCTGAGAAGCAGCGAGCAAAAGGAGCGGCAGAATGAGAAGGTTACTAGGGATCCCTGCACTTTTTATTCTTAGCATCATCCAGCGTTGGCGGGGATTGGTGGACGGCGTATCCGAATCTCAGCCCTGATTGGCTCACTTCGTTTTTTGGAACACATCCGGACTGAGCAAGCCTACGAAGGGCAGATTGCGATACCTCTCTCGAAAATCCAGGCCATAACCAACCACAAAGTACGGGGGCAAGTCGAAGCCCTTATATTTTATGGGGATATTCAACAAGCGACTACTGGATTTATCGAAAAGCGCACACACTTCCAGGCTGGCAGGCTGGCGCGTCCGCAGGTTTTGAAGAAGGTAATGGAGGGTCAGCCCGGTGTCGACCACATCCTCGATGAACAAAACGTGACGGTCGCTGATGGAAGTTTCCAGGTCCTTGACGAGGCGCACCATCCCGTGCTCACGCGCTTCGGGCGAATAACTGGAGACTGCCATAAAGTCCACCTCGGCCGGAATGGTCAGTGTCCTCAAGAGATCTGCCATAAAAAAGATGACCCCCTTGAGCACACCGATCAGCAGCGGATTGCGCCCGGCATAATCTCTGGAAATCGCCTGCCCCAGCGCAGCGACCTGCTGGCGTATCTGTTCCTCGGTGTAAAGGACCTGCCGGATGCCGCCGGTCGGCTCCGGATCGGCGCTCGATCGCTCAGGATTCATGCTGGCTGCCTTTCTGGGCCCGGGTACCTATGATCTGCTGTGCCTGCTGGTCGAGGCCGAACTTGACCATGAGATTCCGTAGATCCTTGCGCTTGAGCAGGATCAGATTGACTTCCGGATAGAGCTCGGCCATGCGGCGCTGTTTGTAATTCTTGTGGGTTGTCAGGCTGGGACGGAGCGTGGTCAGCTCGATATACACATCCTGGTCGGGCAGATAAAAATCGGGGGTGAATGCCATCGTGACATTGCCGGCCTCGTCCCATTCCAGAGCAAACGATCGTCGCTCGTATTCCCACTTGATGCTGTAATAATCAAGGATTTTCGCAAATTCCTCTTCCACGGGGTGAGCAAATTGAGGCTGTTTGTTGGATTTCAATGATCGCTTCCGTGATGACTTTTCTTTGTTTCTGGTATAGAGGTCACAGCGTGGCAGATCAGCCCGGCCGAGCTGAGGACATCCAGAGAAGCGGTATTGATCACCAGGTCATAGTATGCCGGATCGGCCCAGTCGACGTGGTAGGCGCGTTCCACGAATCGTTTTCGCCTGCGATCGCTGGCCCGTATCTGGGCCAGGGCGGCCCCGGCAGAAATCCCATCCCGCTCTGCCAGACGCTTTACTCGCACATCTTCCGGCGCGACGATGCGGATATGCAAGGTATTCGGCCAACCATGCAGAACCGCCTGTCCGCCCCTTCCCACGATGAGGACATCCCCCTCTCTGGCAAGCTCTTCGATGAGCTCCCGAATCGCGGCCAGATATGCTTTTTGAGACGACAGGGAAGGCTTGAGGCCCAGTAAGCCTAATTCATCTAAGATCTCCAGGGCCATTTCCGGGGTCCTTGCCCGGCGCGCCGCCCGGTTGATCAACCCCCGCCATGCCACTCGATAACCGAGCCGGTCACTGACTGCATCGACAATAGCACACCCCAGACTACCCAGCTGTCGAGAAACAGTAATAACGGCCATGGTCACCATTCCCAGTGTTGAAACACCTAGATTATACAGGAAAAGTGAATCGGCAAAACCTGGAGAACCACTCTCACCTGGGGCGGTACTGTCTCCCGGGCCTGGCTCCAGCGGGGGAGCAATCTGAAGTATCCGGATTTCAGGAGAATTCCCGCATGTACTGGATGATTTCACCCCAGTCTTTGACGCGAATAATATTGCCCACCAGATTTTCTTTTTGATTGTAGGGCTGATCGATCAGGAATATTACATCGCAAATATAGGCGAGCTTCTCGGCCTTGATCAGATCGTCCTCGATGAAATATTTGATCGGCAGCATCCTGCTCGCATAAAAGCGATTATGAACATGGGCCGATGGATCCGCCACCTCTTCACTGCCCATTTCGACCATGAGATTATCGAATTCAAAGTCATGTTTTCGGAGCCAGGTCCGGGTGATGGTCTCGATCGGCGTGATCGTTTTGAAGACATAGACCACCCGGCGAATCTTATAAGGGAAGATATCGCCGATATCCGCATAGAGATCCTTGAGCTGGCGCCAGAGTCTCGCATGCCGGCTCAC
>DASTFG010000068.1:0-4188 GCA_035708785.1 Anaerolineales bacterium | reverse complement strand
ATAACTCGCTCCGAATTCTTTAACCACAAAGGCCAGGAAGTTACACAAAGGTGGGATTCTTAAGCCTCTCAAATCCTTCGTGACCCTTGGTGGTCTTCGTGGTGAAAAACTATCCCATCGGCATGTGATGCTTAGCCGCGTAGTGACCGGTAATGAAGTGATATAGCTGCCGTTCGAGGTCTGTCAACAGCGTGCTCGCGCCGAAGCGGAACAGATCTGGCATCAGCCATTCGTCGCCGAGCTCTTCTTTCATCAGAGATTGCCAAGCCATAGCCTGCTTGGCTTTAGCAATCCCACCGGCGGGCTTGAACCCGACTTTGTACCCTGTGCGCTCAAGGTACTCGCGGATGGCGCGAACCATCACCAGGCTGGCTTCCAGCGTGGCATTGACCGATTCCTTCCCCGTCGACGTCTTGACGAAATCCGAGCCGGCCATCATCGCAACGAGACTGGCCTGATAGACCTGCTTAAGCGTGCCAAGATCGCCCGTTGCCAATATGGTCTTCATGTGCGCTGCGTTGCCACAGGCCTCGCGGAACTGTCTGATCTCATCGTAGAGCGCATGCCAATCGCCCGTGAGTACATAGTTGCGTGCGATAACTACATCCACTTCGCGCGCCCCGGATTCGATCGCCTGTTCGATCTCGGCGATGCGTTGAGGCAGAGGAGTCTGGCCGGCGGGAAAGCCGGTCGCGACGGAGGCAACCGGGATGTCCGTGCCGCGCAGCGCTTCCACCGCGTCCTTGACCCGGTTAGGATACACGCATACCGCGCCCACAGTAATTTTCTCTCCGTCCAGCCCGAGCCTGGCAAGCATATCCGGACGGATGGGCTGACGGGCCTTGGCGCACAGCCTTCTGACACGTCCCGGCGTGTCATCACCCGATAAAGTTGTCAGGTCGATGCAGGTGATCGCCCGCAAGAGCCAGGCCGCCTGCCAGTCCTTTTTGACGGTGCGCCGCTTCGGCAGGGACGCGACGCGCCGCTCGACCGCGCTCTTATTGACATGCGCACCCATCACCCAATCCAGATCAAGCTGGGTACCGGGGTTGCGATTATTTTTGGAAGTCATGGGAATTACCTTACTTTCTCAAATGCGCCCAGCGCATGGTTTACAACCGTTTCCATTAATATATCACACTCGCAGAAGAAAAATCACGATGAGAGCGCCCGCTCTCCAAGATCATTTGGAGAACCTGAAATCCGGATTCTAACCGTTGAGGAAAAACTTAACAGTCCTCCATCACCGTTCTCCCAGTTCTACTGCGGAGAGTTTTGTTGGCTCTCCCGGATCATTCTAGGGTATTGGGAGACAAAATTGCTGTGCTATACTTGGCAACTATGATTTCAGACTCCCCGGGGTCTGAGCAGGGTTTCAGTCTCAAAATTCAATAACACCTCGAGGGCAGCTTTAATTCATCTAAGCGTCTAACTTCCCTGTTGTACGCTGGAAAGGACCAATCATGACGACTCTCACTTCCCGTTCCCTCGACGAACAGCGTGTGGAATTTTCCCGAAGCCGCTTCCTGGCGATGCCGATTGCCGGCGCGATCGCATGGACGATCATTGGCATTGCAGGCATGTTCGTGCCAGTGGGTCTGGCTGCATGGATCTTATTCATTTGTACGGGTATGATCTTCGGACTCGGCCTGATCGTCGCCCGTCCTCTGGGCGAGGATCTCATGGGGAAAACGCGCAATGGCAACGAATTCGACCGCCTGTTCTTCATGACAGTTCTCATGGCATGGCTTGTCTTCTCCATTGCGATTCCATTTTTTATGATCGAACCTACCTCTCTTCCCCTCACAGTCGGGATTCTCTCCGGGCTCATGTGGATCCCTTTTTCGTGGATCATCCAGCACTGGATTGGACTCTTCCACACATTTGCGCGCACCGCTCTGGTGACCATCGCCTGGTTTGCCTTCCCAGAGCAGCGCTTTGTGATGATCCCGGCGGTGATCGTCGGGATTTATCTGATCACCATCTATGTGTTGGCGACACGGCAGCGGCCGCAATAGACATGCGCGGCCGCGGATAGTCCGTTTGGCTTGCTCTTTCTGCGACCCGTGAATAGTCCTGCTTTATATGTCCGACATGGAAGACTATGAGTAAGCCTTTCGTTCTCCTGGCGATTACGGCCGTGTTTGGGATGCTCCTCAGCGCCTGTACGCCCACTGGGGTCACCATCGAGACGGAAACACCGACCGTCTTCCATACGGAAACTCCCAAGCCAACGCTTTCGCCATCAGATTCTCCAAAACCAACCGAAAGCCTGCCTGCGGAGCCCGAGGCTTCCCTGACAATCCGGGTTCCGGAAGACCAGCCGACCATCCAGGCAGGCGTCGATGCCGCACCCGACGGCGGCCTGGTCCTGGTCGCTCCCGGTACCTACACGGAAAATATCAGGATCGCCCGCAAGTCGGTCACGCTGGCTTCTCACTTTCACACAACCGGTGATGAGCAATTTATAGAAAATACGATCATCGATGGAGCGGACAGGATCGCCATTATCGTCCCGGAAAGAGCAGGGCCGGATACAAAGATCATCGGCTTCACCATCCAAAACGGAGACGAAGGCATCAGCGCGCGCGGGACGGTGGAGATCCTGAACAACCGCTTCGTGAATAACAGGGATGGCGTTGGTTACCAGAACGGCGCAGGGCTCAACCGCGGTAACGTCTATGAAAATAACCGCGACGATGGGATCGACCTGGACCGTTCCTCCCAGGCCATCATTGAAGACAACATCATCCGTAACAACAGGAATGACGGCATCGAGGTCCGTCTTCACGAATACAGCGGTCCTATGCTCAACATCATCATCCGCAATAACATCATCTCCGGTAATCTTGAGGACGGCATTCAATTGATCGATTATCCCGATGTGTCGGATCGAGTCTTTTTCATCGAGGGCAATCTGATCCAGGAAAATGCCATGGCCGGGCTGGGCCTCATGGACGACGGCGTCAGCGATGAAGACTTTCGGGCCGCGAGCATTCCTGAACGTATCTATCTCATCAACAATACCTTTATAGAAAATCCTTTCGCCGTCAGCGGCGGCGATAACCTGATCGCGCTCAACAACATTTTCCTGAACTCGGCCACGCTGGCCCTGAAGAATGTCGATGGAAATTCCATGGCCGCGTATAACCTGTTCTGGAACAATGCATCGGACAACCAGGGGAGCAACATCGACGAGAGTACCTCCCTGTTCGCCGACCCGCTCCTGGATGCAGGGGCCCGGCTCCAGCAGGGCAGCCCGGCGATCGACGCGGGGGTGGCCCGGTTTGAATGGAATGGAGAAACCGTCCTGGATCTTCCGACGGATGCCTTTTCCGGTGCGGCCCCGGACCTGGGGGTGTTTGAGAGTGACTTTACCCGCTAACCGAGTGTGGAATGTGAAGGGGTGTGATTTTCTTAAGTGTATAATTTCCAATTATGGCAAAACCCTATTTCATTGAGCCTTTTGTGGATACCGGGCTCGGGAACTCAGCCTATCTGCTCGGATCTCACGACACAAAAAAAGGAATATTGATCGACCCGCTGCGCGACGTGGACCGGTACTTGCATGCCGCTTCCGAGCGCGGACTTACGCTGACGCATGTCCTGGATACGCACCTGCACGCGGACTTTGTTTCCGGCAACCGCGAGATCGCCCACCAGACCGGCGCGGTCATCGGCGCCAGCGCGGAAGCAGGAATGGGTTTCGAGCACCAGCCGCTTACGGAAGAGAGTGTCATCGATCTGGGCGCGTTCCAGGTCCGTGTGATGACCACGCCCGGGCATACACCTGAACACATCTCATTCCTCATCCTTGAGCCCGATCAAAAGACGCCGTCTGCCGTCTTCAGCGGCGGAGCGCTCATCGTCGGCGGCGCGGCGCGCACCGACCTGCTCAGCCCTGAACTGACCCTCCCTCTGGCACACCAGTTGTATCACACCATCCACGACAAGCTGCTCAAGCTCCCCGATATGCTCGATGTATTCCCGACCCACGGTTCTGGGTCCTACTGCGTCGCACCTGTTTCGGCGGACCGGGTCACTACGATCGGCCGCGAGCGGGAAACGAACCCGCTGGCTCGATCGCAGTCCGAGCAGGAATTCGTGCAACAGGCCATGAAGGGACTGCCGTCTTATCCCACATACTATCAATACATGCGCGCCATCAACCAGAAAGGCCCGAAGATC
>DASTFG010000067.1:0-10928 GCA_035708785.1 Anaerolineales bacterium | reverse complement strand
CGAGTCATCGTTGTCAATAGAAGCCCAGAGCAAATTCCGCATGTCTCGAATCCCAAAGGGACCATCAGCCGGCCCGTCCGCTGTTACTGCACCGATCTGAAGCCTTTCAAGCTCGGCGAATACTTCGGTGGGAAAATCTGGGAGCAGACCTCGCTCAAGCATTGCCCGGCGGGCGATACTCTGTAAGATAGAACGGTGGTAATTCTTATTCGCATTCACAGGATACCAACATATTCTTTGTACTTTGAATCCAGGTTGACTGATCGGTAAAGCCGCCATCGCAAACCCTCTCCATTGCGTGTTATGCGCATTTCAATAACCCAACTGTTAAGCCGCTTTCTTGGGTACTGGTCGTGAGCGCGCCCTTTTTTTCCATTCACTGAGCGGAATACCTGCTTTACGAGACTCTTGTTTCATTCGCCTCACATGCTTGCGCATCCCTCTGGATGTTTTTTTGATTTTGCCATTGCTTGTTCTTGTGGTCATGAGGTCAACTCCATATTCTATTGCGAGTATGCGTTACACGAGAAAATTTAACCTGAAACATTTTCTGTGAGCTGCGGCAGGCGGTCTCTGTCGTATATTGCCTACACGACTAGATGATCAAGTATCCATCCCAGCCAGAAGAAGAGCCACAGATCTTGGAACTCCAAACAGTGCCCCGAAACTCAGGCTCAACAAGTAGGATTTTCACGGTTGTCTCCTTTCGCTAGGGGCTTTTTGTTAGCTGGACACCTTTTCCATTCCCACTCCCGCTGGCTACCTCGACCGGCAGACTCCCAAGCAGCAGGGTCGGGCTGATGCCGTGCTCAGTGATAACGATCTTTGCGTTTTCGCGCAGAGAGTTTTCGACCATCTCAAGCTTCTTGAGAGTCTGGGCGTTGCCGACGAAATACATTTCAGCGGCTTCGTTGACCAGCCGGATGGCCTCCGCTTTGCCTTGTGCAACTTGAATGACTGCCTCGCGTTCGCCCTCGGCGCGCTGGACAATTGCCAGCTTTTGTTGCTCGGCAGCTTCGAACTCACCTGTGGCCAGCAACTTCATCGAACGCCGCTCTTGCTCGGCCGTCTTCTGTTTATGCATAGCCTGCTTGATATCATCGGGCGGGTCGATCAGGCGAATTTCCACTTTGCTGACGGTCAGCCCCCATTCGACGGCGAAGGTATTCAGGATCCGCTGCAGATTGTTGGCGATTTTCTCACGCGCGACAAGGCTCTCGTCCAGCGATAATTCGCCAAACTCCTGACGCAGATTCGTCATCGCCAATTGGATGACAGCTCGCTTCCAGTTGTCGATATTATAAAAAGTACGCTTAATGCTTTCTTCATCGCCCGTGGGACGCACCCACATAACACCATCTACCGTAATTTCGACATTGTCTTTGGTAATAACCGGTTGAGGTTCGATATCCATGGTATGTTCGCGAATGTCGCGCACGCGAGTGATGTGAACGAGCGGGAGTTGAAGCCCCAGGCCAGGCATCACAAATCGGCTGTACTTCCCCAGGGTTTCCTGGATGCCCCGCTCGTAGGGCCGTAAGGTAAAGATTGGTCCATATACTGTTCTCATGTCGGTCTCCATTCCATGGTCATGCGGTTGGCATTCCGCATGATCTCATCATCTAGCGATTCTCTTGTGTTTTGTTCGATTGATCTTCTCCGTTGACAGCAGAGTTGACAACTGGGTTATTCGTTATTGTTCTCTTGCATCCAGGGCATGTGATTTGGTTTTCCATAGTCTTGCTCCTTTTCTGGTAGTGAGAATACATTCAGCCGCTATAGACACTCACTCAGGATTGGCCCCTGAATCGAATTCATCTGCTCCTGAATTACGTTGTGCTGACCACCTCTGCATGATGCATATTCAATTCGGCTACAAAACTCTTTTCTGTCATCGAAAGTGCTACCTGAAGAGTTTCAACGATCCGTTGCTCCGCATTTGCTGGGATTACGGTAATCAATTTGTGCCGGTCGGGCTGTCTTGCCAATTCATCTGCCAGACGCCCCGTGCGGCTCAAAGCGATGACCGGACGTCCATTTTCCAGACTCAATTCGATATCTTTCCGTGAAACCTCACCGCCGTTGATTATGATCGTCACAGACTGACGCCCATTGGACATTAATGTTGCTGCATTGACAATCCACGGAGATTCATCCCCAAACTGGCTACCGGGCACAAGGATGAAATGAGAATGGTGCGGTTCCAACTGCCAGCGCTTTTTCCCCCACCATAAAAACCTAGTGCTGCGCGGGCCGCCTGGCCAGGTCACCTTTTCTTCAGGCGTTACGCCGACCAACGGGAATTTGTAA
This sequence comes from Anaerolineales bacterium, assembly GCA_035708785.1. Taxonomy (GTDB): domain Bacteria; phylum Chloroflexota; class Anaerolineae; order Anaerolineales; family Villigracilaceae; genus Defluviilinea. The sequence goes on along the minus strand of DASTFG010000067.1, from coordinate 8,618 downwards.
CCATTCCGCCCTCTGATCTGGCCGATTTCCGCCATAATCCCCATGTCCGTGCCTCCGCAGATGACGGCAGCTTTCAAGTCTTCCACGATTCTGGCTATGGTTTGGATGGCTCCCCGCGTCACCCCCGCTTGTTGTTCATCAATCTCGCCGCCGATCAGCACGATAACCGGATAACGGCCTTTCAAGCCCAGTTCTGACAGCGCTTGCGCAAGATTCGAGCTGTCACCAGGGAAAACGCTCGGCGTCTGCTGGTTTGGAAAATAAATCGTTTGAGTACGCATATTTACCTTTCTTTCTGATATTCATGATTTGACCCAGTTTGCCGTGAACAAATACGATTGGATAAGCCAGCCAGATAAGCAGATCCATGACGATAAAAAGCATATTCAGTTTCAAAGTCTTTCCTCCTAACTAGCTTCCAAAAATATCGAATCAATCGGCTTCTAACTCTGCAACTCGCCTGTTGATTTCATCCCTGGCCCGTTCCTGGGTGTAACCGTATTTCACCCGAAGCATGGTGGCATATTTATCGCGCTTGATGGGAGCTTTTTCCACCTTTTCAAGATCATCCTCTGTAAATAGACTCCACCACACTTTGGTTTGGGCGCGGATCTGCTCCCACTTATTGTCGAACAAATGTTTATCTACTTTCATGCAGAAACTCCTTCCAAGTTTCGCTCAAGGAGTGGAAAGATCAAATCGAGACCGGAGTGGAAAACGCTTCTGGACTTTTGTGGCAATCTGAAGGTCTGTCATTTTGTCCGCATCTTCCACACTTACGATATGTTCCGCTAGTCCTGCGGCCTCCAAGCGCTTTTGGAGTTCGTACTTAGCCACTTCTGGTCCAAAGATTTGGATCTCTCCAGCATCACGAATATGCGCGATAATCTTGTCATAATATTCGTCGAGATGGTTCCAGAAACGCCTGTCGCGAATATCCTCCGGCGAGCCATCGCCAGGGACCGTAGTAGAGTAGAGGCGATAGTGCTCCATATCAGACGTGATTATCCTTCTCCCCTCAACATTGTTGATGATAGTTACAATGACAGCCTTGTTGCGGTCGAGCCATAAACCAACTCGTTGCTTCATCTGGTTTTTTCTCCTTTTCTGAAAAAGCGTGGAATGATTAAATTCAGTGATGCTGCCGCCCTCATCCTCCCAGCGGAGGATATCTGTAAGTTCGGCATTCAGCCATTCCGATCGAATTGTTTTCGCCATAATCATTCCGTCTTTCTTGAAATCGATAGTCTTAGCCAAGCCAGGCTCTCGAATAATGCTTGTCCAACTGGTATGTGGCTTTCTCTCTGGTATATCCATAACGTTGTTGAAGGATGCGAATGGACCGTTCCCGCGCACTATTGGCCTTGATGAGTTGATCGTTGCGGCGCCTATTCCGCCGGTTGAGGACTTTCCGGCGAAATTCATCCCACTTAGTATCGAGGACATCTTTATCCACATTCATATGTAATTCTCCTGATTCATTTGATGGATGGCGGGCCATCGCTATAAACAACCCTTACGATAAGTTTGCCCTCCTCAATGAAAGGGAAGTCTATATGCGTCGGTAATTTGCCTAGCTTGCCCCGATCCAAGATGAAGGCATAGCGGAGTCCATCACTGTTGCAGGATACTACCTGCACTTGCAGTTCATTTGCGAGATCATGCAGTACTCGCGGATCGAAGTAATCACTGAAGGGGATTGATGTATGGTTGGTAATATATCTGTCATTCAGTATGCCGAACAGTACTATCATTCCTGTGCCTGGATCCTGTGTTAATCGCCAGCGTTTGAATCGCGGCAGCAATCCCCATTTTGTCAGGACTATTGATACCTGAGTCCTGATTTGGCGGGCTTTTTGATCGAAATGACGTGGATCAATTGTCTGTGTCACCATCTTTATCCTTCTCATCACTGCGCAGCAGTTCGTCTTTAACTTCATCAAGCCACTTGTGCACCCGATCATCCGGCGTTGTGACCTGATAGCTGCTATCGACAACGTCACTTTCAATATATGGCAGCCGATCATCATGTCGACGATACATGATTTCGGCCGCCGGTGCCTGCAACTTGTCAACAGGATTTTCAGGAATACGCTGGTTGTCTTGCTGAATCTTTAGCCAGCGCCAGAATCCCCAAAGAACCAAACCTGCCAATAGCACGATGAAGATCGGAAGGCACCACACCCATAGGAATGTGATGGGGCCCTGTCGTTGCTCTTCGCGTTGGCGTCCTTGGTTAACATACCATTGGGACGTCGCGGCGGCGGCTTGGCCTTGTGTTGCAATAACATTAGCAATTGCAGTCTGCGTGCTGGCGGCGAGTTCATCTCTATATTGTTGATTCACGATGGCCTGTGCACCTGTTGTCGCCAAGTCTGCCATCTGGGTCTGATGGATCGCATCCGCGGTCAGCGCGGCGTTCTGCGTTGATCCCGCCGAAATTAAGGTTGCCTGTGCATTGGCCCGGACAATTTCGGCGGTAGCCGCGATCTGGGCCGCAATGACATTGGCATCGTTCTGCTGCTGGGTGTGGACCGCGCTCAAGGTTCCGTTGGCTGAATTCAGGGTCGCCTGCGCATTGGCGCGTACAACTTCGGCCGCAGCTGCTGCCTGATTATCGGCGTTGATCTGCTGCTGGGTCATTGCCACGACCAGAGTTGCCTGAGCGCACGCCTCACAGGGTGCACCGATTTGCGCTGGCGTCAGCAATAACTGCGATGCAGACGGAGGCCCTGTCTGGGTCACGCAGGCCGACAGGATCAGCAGCATCGACACAGTTCCATAAATAAAGGCAACGCGCAAATTGCAGCACAGGGGGTTCATGTTAATTTTCAATCCGGTAAGATGAAAAGATTGCCAGTCGCACTGGCGGGAAGGACAGATTGGATGACACGAACTTATCTGGCATCTTCAGTGCCCTCAGTGGTCTTGCCTTGATCACCTTGCGCGCCGCTTTTGCCACACTGTCATTTGGCGGGCAGCAGACAGGGTCTTTCGTCATTACTTCTTTACACTTCTTCAAGAGGAATCTCCTTCAATCTCGGCTATATGCTCAGCGTGATGATCATTGCTGGCAGTTTGCATACGATCACTCGATCTACATTTACCCCAGTTTCATAGTACAACAAACACGCCCCAACCGCATCCATCGCCCGGGGAGTCTTTGTCTCCGCCACTTGGGGGAGCTTTAGATTTCCTTTTGCTGTTGTTTCAGGAGGAATTAAGAAATGCTAATTGGAGAACGTAAACAGCAGAATACGTGCTAGTCTGCTATGCCCGGAGTAGAACGGCGATAGCGATGTATATCTATTTAGGGTTTTGTATGTTTGGATGTCGCGTCTTCATTGATGAGGGGCTGGGATGCATGTTACAAATTCGGTGGTTCATGAGCTGGTGCCGTCTGCAAAATGGATTTAGCTTTCTCAAGCAGGCCCGCGAGCCGCTCCATACTGCTGACCACCAATGGGGGAGGTGGTCCTTCCATCTCTTCGATGACGAGGCGCAGGCGTGCCTGTCGTTCTTCAAGATCTGAAACCTGAACCGCTGGATTCGGAGCCGGGCGGTCGCTGACAAGCACATTCCAGAGAATTTGACAAGCCACCGATAAGGGTGGCGCGAGAAGGATCCCCAGCAGACCAAGGGCATCTGCCATTGCGAGGAGGAGGACCAGGGTCAGAATAGGGTTATGCCACTGGCGTCTGAAAAGGCGCGGCTCGACCCAGACCTTCAAAGCAATCAAAACAATGCACGTATAAAGTACGGTAAAAAGGCTAAGCTGTGCACCGGTCAGCAGTCCCAATAGCAGTGGCAGAATCACGGCCAGTACCACTCCTACGATTGGAATCAGCCAGGCTACGGCGCCCACTACTGCCAGCAACGCCGGGTATGGAGACCCAAGCAGCCAATAACCAAGACCTAACAACAACACCGTCAGCAGACTCTGAATAATTTCACTGCGTATGTAGTCGCCGAGATCTCGCTCAAGAGTCTGCCAAATGTCTCGCGCAGGCGTGCGCTGTTCGGACGGGAGCAGCGACAGCCAGAGGCGTTCAAAATGATTTTGATTGATACTCCAATAGATGCTCAGGAACAGAATAACGAGAAAGGCACCCACGATGCCGCCAATACCCTGGGTGAAGCTGACAACAGCGGATACCACAAGTTGACGCTGGCTGGATATAGCTTCCAAGAGCTTATCCGGTGTTGGCAGCCATCTATCCAGGGACCCTTGGAACAAGCCGCCTGCCAGCCAGTGAGGCACCATCCAGGTATTCTGTGTAGCTATTATTTGGGCCAATTCTTGAAGATCACCGATCAATAATCTGCCAACCAGAAAAATCAATAGACCGAAGGTGCCGATGCTGACCACGTAAAGCAAAATCAAAAGCAGGCGTGTCACGAAGTTGTGTCTGGACTCGCTCCGGGCAATGGGACGGACTGTCGCGGCAAGCGCAAGCGAGATCAGCACATAAATGACTACAGTACGGAATTGCCATAACACCACCAATGCGAGCAGGGTGGTCATGACGGCAGTACCAATCACCACTAATTGCTTCGTCATGCTGCATCCGGCTTATTGACTCGGGCTAATAGTGCGTCCAGGCTGGTTGTGATCGTCTCGATCTCATCCATCACATGTTCGATCTGCTTGATCGTCAGCTCTGAGCCCCTTTTTTGAGGCGCGCCTGCTTGCGCAGGTCCTGTGCTAGATCCTGTGCTTCATAACGAAGACGGCTTGCGTAATCGCGTCCCTCGGAGACTTCCATCTCCACTGTCACTGGCCGAAAAACGAAGTGATTGAGCGCAAGCTGAATCATGGCAGCAAGGGGAATCGCCATCAGCGCTCCGGCAAGGCCGAACAACGAGCTAAACGCAAAAAGTGCCAGAAGTGTGACGAAGGGATTTACCCCCACCGCCTTCCTCATGATACGGGGCACGAGCAGAGTGTTTTCCAGTTGTTGAATTACAACTGTCGCGATGATGACCCAGATCAGTTTGTCAGGTGCAATGGAAAGCGCAACCAGGGCTGCAGGAATGGCACCAAGCAGCGGTCCAACCATTGGGACAGCTTCCAGGACTCCCGCGATAAGCGCCAACACTAGAGCATGCGGCAGGCCAATGAGCAGATAAGCAATCAGTGCCAGGATGCCTATGACCATGCAAAGGATACCTTGTCCGACCATATAGAAGCCAACCTTGCTCTCCATGGCCGAAATCAGGTCACTGATGCTCTCGCGCTGGTTTTGCGGAACCACCAGTAAAAATGACTGGATGATTCGCGGCCCCTCCAGGGTCCAGTAAAATGCGAGTACCAGAAGAATTATGGCTGTAAAGATAACCTTAGCCACCGATGTTACGTAGCCCGCAATCTGTCCGGCTGAAGCCATCATCTCCTGTGCCGTTTGTTGTACTGGCCGCAGGTTTGGCAGCGCAGCTGGGAGGAACTCACTTAGGCCCACCAGGAATTGATTGGGATTATTCACCAGCCACCCGCGCAGGTTTTGGTAGTATTCCGGCATTGCAGCAGCAACCGTTGTACTTTGCTCGCTGATCAGTGGAAAGAACAACAGCAGGAAGCCTGCGAGCAGGAGCAGCAGCAGGAGGTAGACAAGAATGACTCCTACCATTCGGGGCAGCCCGCGCTGATGCAACCGGGCCGCGGCTGGCCTAACCACCGTGCCTATTACAATGGCAATAAACAAGTTGAAAATAACCTGGTTGAAGCGATAGAGAAGCCAGAAGCCAAGCACGACAGAAATGAGCACGAGAGTCGCCCACACGACACCACGAAAGGTCCAATTGTATGGTTGAGAAACTGGATTAACTGCCATCGTTATCGAACTGCTCCGGAGAGTTCAAGATATATGAGATTTTGAGCCGTATCCGGGTTTGACCTGGCGTTTGGGTAGCTTGCCAAGGTCCAACATTTGCCCGCCGTCATCCGCCCAGCGTAAGATATATTCAATCACACTCTCGGTTCTCTCCCATTCGGATTCAGGCTTTTGCATTTCAAGCATGTTGTCTGATGGGTCCTTACCATGGATTCGTCCCCTGATAAAATGAGATAATCGGCGTTTTAATGATCTAATTTTCATTGCTATCCGCCGAGACTTTCATTCGCGAGAAGCTCTTCCCAGAGCAACTGTTCTTTCTGCGCCACTGCCAATGAAGACCCAGGCAGACGTTGTGAAGCTGGCTTCTCCTCATGCTGGTGTTCAACAGGAAATAAGATATCCTCGGGACAATACGGATAGGGAGCTTTCCAATCCTTGTTGGGGGTAAAAAAGTTCGTGGGATCGAGATCCAGATAGCGATTTCTTTCGCTGCTCTTGATATATAAGAATCCGGAGACCCCGGTCATATAACGGACTGCACCCACGGGCACAACGACAAGGCGTTCTGGAGACCGGGCCTCACCATTTTTAAAGGATTTGAGTTCCTGCTGCTGATCTGCAAGTCGTCCCAAGAGGGTCATGGCAACCACGCGCCGGTTATTCGGATTAATAACAACCTGCTTTACAACGCCGGAGATCCCATCACGAAAATAAATGATTTCCCCGATGGCAGGTTGTAGAAAGGGCTGGTCCTGCAATTCTGACTGGGCGCCTGAGACGCGCACGTTATTGATCACCGCGCGGACATTTGCATTGCTTGCTGCACACTTCTCTGCTAACAATTTCACACTTTCATCGCTCACATTACCGCCTAGAGAGAGCACCCCATGCGATGCACCCGTAAAAAACTTGCAAGAATAAATGTGTTCCAACCTTCCTAACGATGCAGCCACCTCGAGAGTAAGCTTATCGTCCAAAACGAGATTGTTTTGAATTCCCAGGATGCCGGAAATGGATCGCATGGCGTTTTCAATCCGCATTTGGCTGGTTGTGCTCACGATATGGCCGCTCAAGTAGACAACTCCATTTTTGACGTGGACATCAATTTCGGAATATTCTATCGCTCGTAGAACATCATCTTTCCAGAAGGCCTGGTAAACATATTCTTTTATGGCCGCATCCGTTTTTTGGCTTGGGCTGAGGCTTTTTTCACGGTCTCTGATCTGTCTTCGTTCTTCACACCTGGAGAATTCATTGGAATTTATTCTGGGTGCCTGTATGGGGAACACATCTACTCCTCTCGTTCAATGGGCTTGAAATATCGAATGGAAACGACATACTTCCTAAACGCCTTTATCCCACAGGGCGCTTCAGGTAATACACCTCATCAAATCTACCTCTCCCGAGATGGATGTTTACCAACTCCCAGCCCTTCGTGCCTAGTTTGTTTAGATAATCATAAAGGACAAGAGACTTGGTTTGAGAAAGAATCTTAATGCCATTCGAATATATATCGACCAGTTCATATACACTATCGTGAGTGGTAAGACCTTTTACACTGTAACTAACACCGAGTCTAATGTACTCCCAATTCTGCATCGGGTTCTCCTTTCGGGATTGTTTAGGTTTGTCAGGTATAGAATTTCCTTTTTAGCTGAATAAGCCGCCAAGAAGGACACAGTACTTTTGCTGATAGATAAGATAATAGCTGGCGACGATCGTCAGAAGATCGGAAGTAGAAGTTCTACAGCTACGACAAGAATTTCACAATAATCAGGACAACAATCACGACGGATAATATGTCGATGAAACCAGCTGTATGCGGAATGCCAGGAATGAGTGCCTGACCGAAGAAGCTGAGCAACCAGTGCACGGTCAGGACCAGAATGATCAGTTCCAACAAGGAAGTCTACTTATTGTCGGGAATACTGGCACCACCGAATTCGTATGCATCTCGAATCTCATTGAGACCCTCCTGTTTGAAACATCAGGAACTAGGAACTTTGGATTGCCTTTCGCCCGGCCTGTGCGGCTTCGGAAACGCGATCCAATTGTTCAACCGCCATCTCCTGGCCGTGCTGTTTCAAATCTTTGATCTTCTCGCGTCCGCTCATCGTGATTTTGTTCGCGTTTGAACGTACCTGGGCCACGGTATCTTCCACCATTTCAGTCGTCCGGTCGCGCAGTTCGATGCCCTTTTCCCTGATTTGCATCCTGGTATCTTTTCCAGATTGTGGCGCCAGCAATAGCATCGTCACAGCGCCGGCCAGGCCGCCGATCAAAATGCCAACAAAAACGCTCGGTATGTTACTTGTGGGGTATTCATATTCTTGATTCTTGTGGATCATTTCTTTTTCTCCTTACTCACTGATAATGACCGCTTACTGCGGTTTGTGTATTGGCTATGCAGAGCCAAAAGCATTTGACCGATATTTATTCGTGTCGCAGATGACCGAGACAAATACCTGCATCCTCTTGCTCGTCCTCCGTCAACTTGATGAGGCTTGTCAGCCATTGGATGAGACTGCCGAGGATCCTTAAGCCCGTTAAAAAGCTCTTCGGAGCTTGCTGTGGACCGGACCTTTGTTCACGAATGGAACTGTCCATCTCTCACCTTCGCATGTTTATGGATTGATATGGCTCTCTCTCTCTGGATGCGCCGCTTGTTATCAGGCGCAGGGGTCGTGATACCTCTCCACATACCTACCTGATAAGCAAGCGCGGAGGGGACTAAACCATCAGAGCGTCTGCTATGCGCGGCGGGCAATCGCCTTATAAATCGCC
>DASTFG010000066.1:0-5651 GCA_035708785.1 Anaerolineales bacterium | reverse complement strand
AACAGGCCTGATCTTGTAAGAAAAACTCGTTTCTTTACCGCCCCACGGATTGGAAGACATCCCGGGGTGCATTACGCTTGTATTAACAGGGATACTCCTGTGAGCATTCAGGCTCACGGCAGGATGTATGACTTGGAATTTGAACCACGGGACTGCACAGAAGTGACGAAGGAGCAAGACAAATGATCAATTTAATCTCAAGCACACTCATCGAACGACCCGTCCAACAGGTCTTCGATTTTGTGAGCACGCCTGAAAATGATTTTCAATGGCAATATGGAACTCTGGCGAGGGCCAGAATTCCTAAAGGCGGTAGTGCCATGCAGACCTTTTTCCGCAGCATCGGTCATTTAATGGGGCGCCGGAATTTAAGCACCTTTGAAATCACAGAATTCAAGCCGAACGAAAAGTATAGTTTCAAGTCACTGAGCGGACCTGTTCATTCCAGTACATCCTACACCCTCGAGGACACCAGTGGCAGGACAAGGCTCAACATATCCATTCAAGCCAGCGCACCCAACTTCTTCCGTATCACGGAGAAGCTCTTGTGGAAAACGCTAAAAGTACAACTCGAGGAAGATGTCGCCATGCTAAAAACCATTCTCGAGGAGAATTCCCCCGTCTCCCGGCATCAACAAAATGACATCTAAGAGTAACAATAAATCGGGTGCGGTGGATAAGAAATCACCAGGATCCTGGCGATGCAATTATCCGGCCAGGAAAACAAGAGGAAAAGATTTATGGACAAGACCAGACATTCGATTATCAAGCGCGTTGCATTCATCGGTAACTATCTGCCGCGCCAGTGCGGCATCGCCACATTTACCACTGATCTGTGTGAGGCCGTGGCCGATGAATACAAAGGCACAGCGTGCATCGCTCTTCCAGTCAATGATACGGAAGCAGGCTATGAATACCCGCCGCGGGTACGGTTCGAGCTGGCCGAGAAGGATATTGAATCCTACCGCCGTGCCGCCGATTTCCTGAACATCAACAACGTGGATATGGTGTCTTTGCAGCACGAATATGGCATCTTCGGGGGCCGGGCGGGCGGCTATATCCTTGAAACTCTGCGCCAGCTGCGCATGCCTGTTGTTACAACATTACACACCATCCTACGCGATCCAAATCCCGACCAGCGCCGGGTGCTCGAGGAGATTATTTCCCTCTCAGACCGTGTGGTCGTCATGAGCGATCTGGGGGCGGAGTTTCTGCAAAGTATCTATCATGTCCCTGGGGAAAAGATCGACCTGATCCCGCATGGCATTCCCGATGTGGCATTCGTGGACCCTAGCTTTCACAAGGATCTGTTCGGGGTGGAAGGCAAAAGCGTTCTGTTGAGCTTCGGCCTGCTCTCGGCCAACAAAGGCATCGAGAACGTCATCTCGGCACTGCCCGAGATATTGGAAACAAATCCGAACGTGGTGTATATCGTGGTCGGCGCGACCCATCCTCATGTTTTAGAGACTGAGGGTGAAACATATCGTCTATCCCTGCAATGGCTGGCTCGTGAAAAGGGCGTGGAAGCGAATGTGATCTTTTATAACCGCTTCGTCAGCCTGGAGGAGCTTGTCCAATTTATCAGCGCCTCAGACATCTATATTACGCCCTATCTCGATGAGGCGCAGATCACCTCCGGTACACTGGCCTACACACTGGGAGCCGGAAAGGCAGTGATTTCCACGCCCTACTGGTATGCCGAGGAAATGCTGGCTGATGACCGAGGCGCGTTAGTGCCTTTCAGTGACCCTGGAGCGCTGGCTGGCCAGGTGATCGACTTGCTGGGAAATGAGTCGAAACGGCATGCCATGCGAAAGCGTGCCTATCTGTTTGGCCGGGATATGATCTGGCCGCAGGTTGCCCGCCGTTACATGAAGACATTTGAACGCGCTCGCGCTGAGCACCGTTATCATGCGGCGGCTGAGTTCGCTGTCAGACCGTTGGATAAACGTGCCGCAGAATTGCCTCCACTTAAACTGGATCACCTGCATCACCTGACGGATAAGACCGGCATCCTGCAACATGCCGTTTTCACCATACCGAACTATCATGAGGGTTACACGACGGATGATAATGCACGCGCATTGATAGTAAGCGTATTCCTTGAGGAATTGGGCAACAAGGAGGCGACTGACTTGGCAACCCGCTATCTTGCCTTCACCTGGTACGCCTTCAATACCGAGACGCGACGCTTCCGCAACTTCATGGATTACCAGCGCAACTGGCTTGAAGAGAGCGGCTCGGATGACAGCCATGGGCGCGCCCTGTGGGCGCTGGGCACAGTACTCGGCCGATCAAACATGCCCGCCCTGCACCACATGGCTGGCCGGGTATTCCAGCTGTCCCTGCTCGCAATCCTCGGAACAACCAGTCCGCGTGCCTGGGCTTTTGCACTCATTGGCATTCACGAATATTTGCAGCGTTTTGCGGGTGACCGGCGCGTCACCCAGGTGCAGGAGGAACTGGCAAATCGGTTGCTGGAACTTTATCAAAACAACCGGACCGCGGAATGGAACTGGTTCGAAGACAGGCTCACCTATTGCAACGCGGCGCTGTCACATGCCATGCTGTTATGCGGTGAGTCGCTACCCCATCCTGCAATGGCCAGGGTGGGCTTGGAGTCTCTCCGCTGGCTGGCTGGCTTGCAGCGATCGGATACAGGAAGCAGGCATTTCGTTCCCATCGGATCCAACGGTTTTTATCAGCAGGCCGGCGAACGCGCCCGCTTCGACCAACAGCCAGTGGAGGCGCAGGCCATGGTCTCTGCCTGTCTGAAAGCATACCAGCTCACCGGAGACAATAACTGGCAGAAGGAAGCTCGCCGGTCCTTCGAGTGGTTTTTAGGGCGAAACGACCTGCACCTCCCGGTGTATGATCCCACGACTGGCGGCTGCCGCGATGGTCTGCATTCAGACCGGCCGAATGAGAATCAAGGGGCAGAGTCCACTCTCGCCTTTCTGCAATCCCTACTGGAATTGAGATTAGCAGAAAATGTCGATCAACCAAACCAGCATGCTCCCAATGAACAATCCTCCCTCGGATCTATTTCAACGCCACAAACTCAACCCTATTCTGACAGCCGCGAACTGGCCGTATCAGGTCAATAGTGTCTCCAACCTCGGGGCGACCCTTCTCACCGACGGTACCAGATTGCTGTTGTGCCGCGTGGAGGACCGGATTGGTCAGTCACATTTATGCGCCGCGCGCTCCGCGATCGACATCGACAACTGGAAGATCGACTCAAAGCCTACCCTATAAGGCTGATCCGGAAAACTATGCGGACGAGCTCTGGGGCATGGAAAACTTGCGTATTACGTATGTATATCTCGCTGTTTTGTGCAAGATTTATCCACCCTCAGAAACGGGGAAGGATCAGGTACTTTTCGACCCGTCTGCTTAAGAAAAGTGTAAGGGGGATCTTGTTGCCTTTGCGCTGTTCGCACGTCGTGCATTCATCACATCCTTGATCGGTCTCTGACACCAGGATCAATTAGGAAGAAAGTAACTCTCAATGGAACATACCAAAACATACATTGCGATTCAAGACATGATTCAACATGGCTTGCTCACCCTGATATTCTCTGATTTATCGAACACGCTCGCACTTCTGAAGGAGAGAGGTCTCATCACAATGGCAGAACACGAAGATTTGCTTGCTCTGGCCGAAGGGATGAATCCCGATACCCTTCTGAACTGGTGGGACATGATATCTACCGATCCAACATCGGCGCTCATGAGCACTTGAGCTCGGAACGAGACATTTGCGTGAGTGGAAACAACCAAGCACTACTTGAAACGCGTGGACCATTTGATTCTGCTTCACTTTTGCTCTGAATAATCGTTGTTTCATAAACAAAAACGCCAGCATACGAGCTGGCGTTGATTCAGTTCAATCCGTAAATTCAAGCCGTTTCCGGCCGGCCTGCGATCCAGACGAGGGCTATCCCTGTGATTGCGCCTGCAACCAGACCACTGGCTACAGCGATGACGATGGTGCTTACGACAGGTTCAATCACGGGGTCGTCGAAGAACAGACCCAGAGCGAGCTGGCTGGCCCATAAGCCCGCCGCCCAACCCACTGAGTTCGCAAGAACCCAGGTGAGCTTGCTGGGGATCTCTCGACGCAGGTCCTGCCATTGCACGAGGGCGACGATCACACCGAAAAGAACATACGCGGCAATTCCCGCAAATGCCGTGCTGGATAAGCTCTCAATCAACAGCAGCCCCAGGGCATAGCCTACCGCCCAGCCCGTGCCGCCCTCTAGAACCCAGTCTGACGAGACGGTCAGATATTGCCTGAGCACAAACCACTGAGCAAAGCCAATCAGAATGCCCGCGACAATGGGGACAATAATACGCGCAAAGCCAAGGTCAAGCAGATTTACCAGCGGAATAGTCAGCAAAAAACCGATGAACATTCCACCGGCTGTGGCCAGGGTCCACCCTAGCCACAGCCCAAATTCGTTACGCTCGACCTTGGCTTCGTCAAGATCTAAGGTCATTCAGGTTAGGCGCGTCTGAACAATCCGACGATCAGGAGCAACACAACGGCGCCACCGACAGCCACAAGCACGCTATAGAGATTGAAGCCGGTTACACCGGCGCCGCCGAGTGAGTTCATGATGAACCCACCGATAACTGCGCCAATAATACCTACAACAATATTGGCGCCCGCGCCCATTTGCGAGTCTCGCCCCATGACCATGCTGGCAATCCAGCCCGCCAGCGCACCCAACAGAATCCAGAATATTAAATTGGTAAGCATTTTTTCTCCTTTTTATGGTTTTAGGATGGTACGGCATAACTATACAGTCGATATGCTCGTTTTACAATTAGGGATGTGCGCATCCACGACAGGGGATTCCCCTGATTAAAATTTTCTCATTTTTGAGTATAGTTGCGGAATGAAAGTGCGTGAATTTGTGGACCTGGTCAAAGAAACAGTCGGGGAATGGCAGGAGGATCAGGCTGCCCGTCTGGCAGCCGCGCTGGCCTATTACACGACATTCTCCCTGGCGCCCTTTCTGGTCCTCGTGATCGCCATCACGGGATTGATCGGCGGACGGGATGCGGCTCAGGGCCTGGTCATGGCGCAGGTTCAGGATTTGATCGGAAGGGAAGGAAGGGAATTTGTTCAGAGCATGATCGAAAACGCGTCCGTACGCTCGACGGGTCTGAGGGCTTCCATCATCGGAATAGTGACTCTCTTAATAGGCGCACTGGGGGCCTTCAATGAGCTGCAGCATGCCCTGGACAGGATTTGGGATGTGGAGCCAAAGCCCATCCAAGGATGGAGCCGGCGTGCCAAACAATTTATTTTTAAGCGCCTGCTTTCATTCTCAATGGTGCTTGGAATCGGGTTTCTCCTGCTCGTCTCTCTGGTTGTCAGCGCCGGCCTGGCCGCCTTAAGCGATTATTTGAACAGAATTCCTCTTGTCTCTACAGTTTTGCTGCAAATACTGAATTTGCTCATATCACTGGGGCTGATCACTCTTTTATTTGCGATGATATTCAAGTTTATTCCGGATGTTGAAATCAAATGGAGAAATGTCTGGCTGGGTGCAGCCATCACGGCCGTCCTCTTCACACTTGGCAAAGTCCTCATCGGTCTTTATCTTGGACAAGCCGAGGTAGGCTCCACGTTTGGTGCA
>DASTFG010000065.1:0-5017 GCA_035708785.1 Anaerolineales bacterium | reverse complement strand
TGCTGCCGAGCAAAGGCAGATCCATATTTTCTGTAAAAGCTCTTAGCTCGGCAGGCATTTCACCCTGTAAGCGATTGATCACCAGATAGGCATTCTCGATATCGATATCGAGTTCCCTGCGCATATCGGCGATACGCTGCGCCGCGACCAGTCCTCGCCGCGTGGGATCGCTGACAATGATCAGGTGTTGGACATCGCGCGTCGTGCGGCGGGAGAGATGTTCCATGCCGGCTTCATTGTCGATCACCACGTAGGCGTAGTGCCTGCTCATACCATCGATCACTTCCCGCAGATTATGATTGACCGCGCAATAGCATCCCTGTCCTTCGCCGCGCCCCATAGCGATCAGATCAAAACGTGACCCCTCCGCCAGGGAAGAGCGGATCTGATAATGGAGAAAATCGCGTTTGCTGACCCCGCCTGGCATCGTGCCCATTGCCGCGCCGCCCTGAGCGAGCGACGATTTAACTTGTGCCAGCATGTCCTCACGAATTTCGCCGACTGTCCACTCGAGATCGAGTCCGAGGACCATGTTCAGGTTGGAAGAGGGGTCCGCGTCGATTGCGAGAATGCTGCCTGGCTGGTTCTCGGCGAGATATTTAATGATCATTCCGGCAACGGTAGTCTTACCCACACCGCCTTTCCCTGCAAGTGCAATGGTGATTGTCATTCCACGACCTCATCATTTGTCAACTCGTTGAGCGTTTCACTGATTTGCCGCGCGGCGGCTTTCAAAACTTCCACATGATCGTAGACAGGAATACCAAGCCTATCCGCCTCCTGCACCCTCATATCCGCAGGCAGATAACCAATCAGAGGCAGATCCGGTGTTTGCGATTCAAGAAATTCGACTTCCTCGCGATTACGAATCTTATTCCCTACAAGATATAGGCGCAGCAAGCCGATGTCGTTCGCCAGTTTTTTGATCTGTGCGGCCGTGCCCAAACTACGGCGCGTGGGCTCGACAACGACCAGCATGGCATCTACAAAATCCACCGTAGCGCGGCCGAGATGCTCCACACCCGCATACATATCGAGCAATAATAGTTCATCCTGGCGAAACAGCAGGTGAGTAAATAATGTCTTGAGCATGGCAGACTCGGGACAAATGCAACCGGAACCGCCGAGGTCCACACTCCCCATTTCCAGCAGCCGCACACCGCGATGGAGAACACTGAAGCGCTCGGGAATATCGTCGACTCGGGGGTTGAGTGTGAAGAAACCACCCACGGTCCCAGGCCTCGCGCCGGTGCGCTCCTCGATGAGCGCGTCCATCTCGGCGATCGGCTTGAGCTGCGCGCGCAGTCCCGGGGGAAATCCCAACGCGCCCGCCAGACAGGGACTAGGATCTACGTCGACGGCCAAGACTTGCCTGCCCATGTCCGCATACGTTTGGGCGAGCAGGGCCGCGAGCGTGGTCTTGCCCACGCCACCTTTTCCGGTGATTGCGAGTTTCATATGCATTTCCTTGCTACTACATTCTACATCCCGGCCCCTGCTGAGAATAGTGACAGAATTCCTCTTTTTAGCCCTATTGCTGCGCGATTGTTCGAACTCTCAAATCTTCGTATTCGACCTGTGTTAGGTACATTTATCAGATTTTATAATGACAATATTCACAACTTTCTAATCGTTCAAAATGCTAGAATACTAACAAGGAAGAGTCCGAAACTTTAGAGGTGTCTTCGTCAGGGCAGTCATCCACTCTACAGGAGGTGCCTCAGTGAAGACCAAAACGTTCGAAACGCCCGCGCTGTATGCAGACCATCATGTGACAGAGGTGCGGCGCATCCTGATGGAAATGCCAGGGGTTGAAGAAGTCTATGCGAGCAGTGCATTCCAGGTCATAGAAGTGGCCTATGATGAAAACAAGATCAACGATCTGGAAATCGCCGTCAAACTGGATGAGGCGGGTTATCTCGGAGAATGGACAGTACCGGTTGAAACAGGCGCTCCCGATTCAGATCATGGCGAGGAACAGAAACCTTTCTTCCGCCAAACCACCACGTATGAGACAACAAAGCAAATAATCAGTTTCGCGCAAAAAGTGAATTACAGAGGACGTCCGCTCTGGTATTGTCCTGGCCTGGGCGCGGTAAGTATGGATGAGGAGGCCGATCATGCCGAAAAAGCGTGAGATCAAGGAGTATTCCAGTGATCCCGCTGCCCAGCAGATGTTGATCCGGGCGGAGGAATTGGGAATCGGAACAGCTTTCACGCGCGCCGACAACATGGTTCCCTGTAACATCGGCGCGGCAGGGATGTGCTGCAAGCAGTGCGGGATGGGCCCCTGTCGGCTCACCAAGAACGGTGAGGTCGGCGTGTGTGGCGCGACGCTGGACACGATCCAGGCGCGCAACCTGACGCGTGCTATCGCGGCGGGCAGCGCGGCCCACTCCGATCATGGACGCGATATGGCCTTCTTGCTCAAGGCTACAGCGAACGGCGAAGCCGAGGGCTATGAAATCCGAGATGTGGCGAAGCTGCGTACTGTGGCCTCAAAGTACAGCCTTCAGATCGATGGCCGCTCACCGCAAGAAATCGCCAACGATCTGGCAGACTTGTACATCTCACAATTCGGCCAGCAGCGAGGCGAGGTGGTGCCTGCATTGCGTGCGCCGAAGAAGCGGCAGCAAATCTGGCGCGAGCAGAACGTCTGGCCGCGCGGCGTGGATCGCGAAGTCGTGGAGGCCTTACACCGCACGCACATCGGCGATGACCAGGACCCTGAACACATCCTCAACCATGCCGTGCGGACTGCTATGGCCGACGGCTGGGGCGGCTCGATGATCGCCACCGACATCTCGGATATTTTGTTCGGCACGCCGGCGCCCATTTTAGGGCAGGTGAACCTGGGTGTGATCAAAGAGGATATGGTCAACGTGATCGTACACGGGCACGAACCGAGTCTGAGCGAGATGATCGTCGCCGCCTCGCAAGACCCGGAGATCATCGAATACGCAAAGGCGGCCGGCGCCCGAGGCATCAATCTCTCGGGCATCTGCTGCACAGCGAATGAGATCCTGATGCGCCAGGGCATCCCCGCGGCGGGCAACTTCCTGCACCAGGAGCTTGCCATCCTGACAGGCGCGGTCGAAGCGATGGTCGTGGACGTGCAGTGTATCATGCAGGCACTGGTAGGGCTGGCCCGGAACTTCCACACGAAGATCATTACGACTTCACCTAAGGTCCGCATTACGGGAGCAACACATATCGAGTTCGACGAACACAAAGCACTGACGGTTGCCAAGCATATTCTCAAGGCAGCGATCGACAACTTCAAGAATCGGGAGAGCTCGAAGATCCGTATCCCGCAGATCAAGGAAGACCTGATCCCCGGATTCTCCCACGAATACATCAACTATATGCTGGGCGGTTCCTACCGCGCCTCGTTCCGCCCGCTCAATGATGCCATTATGACAGGCCGCATTCGCGGCGTGGCCGCGATTGTGGGCTGCAATAACCCGCGGTCGTCACAGGATTATCTGCACAATATCGTCGTCAAGGAATTGCTCAAGAACGATGTGCTGGTCGTCCAGACGGGCTGCGGCGCGATCGCCTCGGCCAAGCTGGGCCTGATGCTGGGCGAGGCGGGCTTGAGCGAGGTCGGAAACGGTTTGCGCGAGGTTTGCGAAACGGTCGGTATCCCGCCGGTCCTCCACATGGGATCGTGCGTGGACAACACGCGCATCCTCACGGTGCTGACGCAGATGGTCGAAGAGGGCGGGCTTGGCGACGATATCGACCAGATTCCCGCCGTGGGCCTCGCGCCCGAATGGATGAGTGAGAAGGCGCTGGCCATCGCAACTTACTGCGTGGCCTCTGGCGCGTACGTGATCTTCGGCGGGGCCTCGCCCATCAGCGGCATGCCCAATCGGATCTCTGACAGCGACGCCGTCCTGAAATACATCAGTGAAGGCTGGGAGAAAATCTACGGCGGAAAGCTGGAATTCAGCCCCGATCCGGCCGAGATGATCTGGAAGACTCTCGAACACATCGATAAGAAGCGCGCCGCGCTTGGCTTGCCTGCATATGACCCGATCAGGTTTGGCCGTTCCGGTGATGCAAAGATGCTTGAGCTGGAAAAGTTGCCGATCGAGCAACGACGCGAGGCCATCTACGGCATTGCAGCGGATTAGGAGACGAATATGTCAAAGTACATTGCCACACGTGCCATGCGCGGCGCAAATGCGCTCGTTACCGAAGCTGAGATCATGCTCAGCAGAGCCCTGAATGAAAAAGGCGCAGACACACCGGTCTCCTTCCCCAACACCGCCTACTACCTTCCCACCATTCTTGGAATGACAGGAAAGGCAATCGAGAAAATCGGTGATCTCAAGCCCGTGATGCAGCAAGCGCGAGATATGCTTCACCCGGTTCCGGCGGACTCGAGATGGACTCCTTATCTTGGTGAAACTCTCGATTCAGGCATGGCAACGCTGCTCGCGGCTGAGACGATCGAAGCGGTGCGCTTCGTCTATGGGCTGCAGCCCGAACCCCTGGCGGGATGCAAACTTGCAGGCGGGATCTCTTTCACAAGTCCGGACTCCACCGGCAGCGACGGCGCGAGCCTCGACGGGCACCTCAATGGTCCCATCGACGACATTCAACTTCGCTCCTGGGGCATCCAGTTGGTTGACGGTCGGATGCCAGGCTTTGCCGCGATCGTTGGCTGTGCCAAATCGAACGAGGTCGCGGTCAAGATCGTGCGCGAACTCCAGCGCCGCAACATTCTGACCTTCCTTTCCGGCAATGTCAACGGGCGAAGCATCATTCATCAACTGCAGGAAGAAGGGGTGGAGCTCGGCTACGATACGTACACAGTCCCGTTCGGGACAGACACCATCTCCGCCATTTACGCTCTGGGGTTTGCCACTCGCTCGGCACTGACGTTTGGCGGTCTCAAGCCTGGCATGTCCCGCGAGATTTTGCTTTACAACAAAGAGCGCGTCTTTGCATTTGTGCTCGCGCTCGGCGAAGTAGACGATTTGAAGTATGCCGCGGCCGCCGGCGCGAT
>DASTFG010000064.1:0-4206 GCA_035708785.1 Anaerolineales bacterium | reverse complement strand
GATCAGGATGACTCCAAAAGCGAGCACGACGAGAGCAATTGCGTATGGGCGAGTCAGCGGGACGGGATGGCTTTCCTCATCCTGGTCCGGCATGCGGTAGAGATACACATATTTCAACACGTTCAAGTAGTAATATACGCCAATGAACGAATTAATGATGCCGATGACTACCAGCCACACATAACCGGCCTGTACGCCCGCGGCGAACACAACCACCTTCGCCACGAAACCGCCGAAGGGAGGCATGCCGGCCAGCGAAAGAAAGGCGGCCAGCATCATCAGTGCCAGGCCGGGATTGCGCCGGCTCATGCCTGCATAATCTGTGATCTCTTCAAGCCCGGTTACGCGGCTGAAGGCCATAACGATGCCAAAAGCGAGCAGGTTGGTCAGAATGTATGCGGCCAAATAGAAGACTACACTCGCAACGCCCAGCTGCGTGAGGGCCACCACCCCGATCAACACGTACCCTGCGTGTGCGATCGATGAGAACGCCAGCAGACGCTTAATGTTCGTTTGCGGCAGTGCCAGCAGGTTACCGACGGTCATTGTTACAGCAGCGAGAACCGCCAGGACAGCCGTCCACGAGGAGGCGAGATCAGGAAAGGCGATGACGAACAAACGGGTGAGGACCGCAAACCCTGCAGCCTTCGAGGCCGTGGACAAAAACCCGGATACGGGAGTCGGTGCACCTTCGTAAACATCCGGCGCCCAGAAATGGAAGGGCACGAACGAGGCCTTGAAGCCAAGGCCCACTAAGATCAGAACCAAAATTCCAAACGCCGTGACCAGGGATAAGTTACCCGCCTGCAGCATCTCTGCTAATTCATAGATATCCGTTGTCCCGGTAAAGCCAAAGACCAGGCTCAGCCCGTAGAGTGTAACCGCGGATGTCATGGCGCCGAAGAGCAGGTATTTGAATCCGGCCTCTGTCGAGCGATCATCCGCCAGCATAAAGCCGGAAAGGACGTAGAGTGGGATGGATGTGGTCTCGATCGCGAGATAGAGCATCACGAGATCCCCGGCGGAAGCCATCAGGTTCATGCCGATCAACGAGGCAAGCATGAGGAGATAGCCCTCACCGCGATGCCCGACCTTCTCGTTATCCATCAGCAGGAGCGCAGTCGCCGCGCCCGCGAACATGAAGAGCATCTTGAAGAAGAATCCCAGCCAGTCGAAGCGCACCATGCCGCCAAGCGTCGAGATCGGCTCGCCGGGCCGGGCAAAGAGCAGGCTGATCACCATCGCAACGATCAACCCGGCAGCCGTTAGCCAGCCCACGTTGCGGCGCCTCTCCTCTTTCCAGAACGGCTCCACGACGAGCACCAGCATCCCGATGATCAGAATGAGGATTTCAGGGAGGATGGATGCTAACATCGTCGGTGTATACATTATGCACCTCCCAGAAGGCGAAGGATATTCTGGACGCCTGTCTCTACCAGTGGAACCATGAAACTGGGGAATAAACCGATCAGAATCATGAACAGGCACAGTGTTGTGATCGCGACCTTATCCAGGACGGTCACATCTGTGAGATGGCCTTCGAATTTCTGGGGCAGATCCCCGAAGAATACCTGTCTGATGTTACGCATGATGTACCCTGCAGTGATGACAATGGAAATGCTGGCGATGACCGCCACCAGCCATTGCGTGGCCCAGACACCCATGAAGATGGGAAACTCCGCCACAAAGCCGGAGAAGAGGGGCATACCCATGGAAACCAGGCCGCCGATGATGAAACCGACCGCGGCAAAGGGCATCACCTTGTTCATACCGCCTAGCTCCGGAATTTCGCGCGTATGTGCGCGATCATAGATCATGCCGACGACGGCAAAGAAGAGCGCCGTCATGACACCGTGCGAAAACATCTGCAAGCCGGCGCCAAGCAGGCCTTCACGATTGAGCGTGGAAAAGCCGAGCATGACAAGTCCCATATGCGAAACGGAGGAGAAGCCCACCATATATTTGAAATCGGATTGGACGAAAGCAATGTACGCACCATAGACCACAGCAATCGCAGCTAAAATCATGATAAGCCACGACCAGGTCTGGGCGCCCTGCGGAAGGAGCATGATGCCTACACGCAGAGCAGCGAAGGCGCCAAGCTTCATCAACACGCCGGCATGAAACATCGAAACGGCAGTTGGCGCGGCAACGTGACCATCCGGCGACCAGTTATGAAAAGGCCAGATACCTCCCAGAACCGCGAATCCAAAGAAGACGGGCAGAAACCAGATATCCTGGAAAGTCTGGGAAAAGCCAGCTTTTTCCATGGCGAGCATGTCGAATGTCAATACGCCCGTATTTTGATATTGAACAAAATACATGACCAGCACGCCGACCAGCGAAATCACTGAGCCCACGAACAGGTACAGCGTTAGCTTCATTGCGGCGTACTCACGGGTCACTATCCAGCCCCAGATGGCGATCAAAAGGTACATCGGAAAGACTGCGATCTCATAGAAGAAGAACAGCATAAACAGATCCAACGATACGAACACACCGAATACCCCACTGGCAAGGATGAACAGGAAGGCAAAGAACTCGCGCGGGCGGTCCTGAATGCCGGCCATCACGTGCCTATCATCATCTCCCCAGGAGATCAGGACACCGGTAAACATGACCACGCCGGTCAACAACACGAGCGGCGTGCTCATACCATCCACGCCGAAATACAGGCTGATTCCAAGCGCGGGAAGCCAGTTATACCTCTCAATGAACTGGTAGCCGCCCGCCGCCTGATCATAGTTGAGATACACCCAGAAGGACAAGAGCAAGGCAAACGTCGCCGCCGCGAGCGCAAGCGCGCGGGCCTCGTTCTTCCGCCGGGCAGGCAGCATCAGTATCAGCAGTGCTGCGACGATCGGTGTAAATGTGATGATGCTGAGAACGGGAAAGTTCATCATCTACCTCTTAGAATAGCATGACCACGGCTTCATTGATCACGTTCAAGATCCAGGCGGGCCAGAGCCCGATCCAGAGGATGAGGACCATCAGTGGTGCCATGACCAGGATCTCACGCGTATTGATCTCGGTCAACCTGTGTTCGCCGTGCGCCCAGTGTTCATTCAATGGGCCATGCAGGACCTTCCTAATTCCCTTCAAAATATATGCCCCGGTGAAGAGCAAACCCAGCATAGAGATTGCGGTGTAAGCCGTGAGAATTGGCCATGAACCTCGAACCACCAGGAACTCGGAGATAAAGCCGTTGAGCCCGGGCAGGCCGAGGGAAGCCATGCTGGTAAAGATCAGGATGCCGCCATAGATGGGGACGAGCGGGAACAAACCGCCGAAGTGCTCAAGGTTACGGGTATGCGTTCGTTCGTATATCACGCCCACCAGGAAAAACATGCCCGCTGCCGACAGGCCATGATTGAACATCTGCAGGATAGCACCGTTCAACGCGATGGTGGCATCGACCGTCCCGGAGGCAAGCCCGGCAGCCGCGATCCCGAGCACAACAAAGCCCATGTGGTTCACGGACGAGTATGCGACCAGCCGCTTGAAGTCCGTCTGGCCGTAGGAGCCGAACGCGCCAAAGATAATCGCGGCGGTTGCCAGGAACGCCAGCGCGCCGGCAAAGATCCTTGCTTCCAGAGGATAAAGTGGGAGGATCAGCCGCAGAAAGCCATACGCGCCGAGCTTCAGCAGGACCCCGGCCAGGATCATCGAGCCAGCCGTCGGCGCTTCGGTGTGCGCATCGGGCAGCCAGGTGTGGAAGGGCCAGACCGGCACCTTAATCGCAAACGCAATGGCGAACGCCCAGAACGCAATCGTCTTCACCGTCTGGACCGGCAGCCCGAGGAGCATAGAACCGGGCTCGAGCGCGTTCCAGCGCTCATATAACGTGATCAGGTCATAGGTCCCGAAAAGAACGCCGAGCAACTGGATGGCGAGCAGGAGCCCGAGCGATCCACCCATCGTATAGATCAGGAACTTGAGGGAAGCGTAGTTCCGGTTGGCGCTCCCCCACTGGTTGATCAGGAAATACATGGGCACCAGACCAACTTCCCAGAAGACGAAGAAGATCAGAAGGTCGAGCGCCATGAAGACGCCGAGCATGCCGGTTTCCAGGAAAAGGAACAAAATCATGTAGGCCTTGACCCGGTCCGTGATGCTGAACGAGGCCAGGATGGCAAGGGGCGTCAGGAGCGTGGTCAAGAGCACCATCGTCAGCGAGAGGCCATCCACGCCCAGGTGCAGCGAGGA
>DASTFG010000063.1:0-8745 GCA_035708785.1 Anaerolineales bacterium | reverse complement strand
AACGGGAGTGTATCCAGTTGCGTGAACTGGATACCATTACTTTCCCAGGTCTGCTCAATTGCTTGCGCCCAGGCATAAGGATCGTGCCATCGTTCGTTGGGGTCGTCGAGCTGGAAGGGATCGCAGGAGTTTGGGGCTGGCAGGCTGAAAGCGGTAACAGAAGACTAATCAGGCACATGACAGTTCGTTTCATACCTTCCTCCGATTCAAATATACGGTGTTAGAGACCAAGTTTCAACTGAAGAACATCAGTTGTGGGTCATGCCAGTTTGCACATCCGTCTAAGTGCAGTCCAAACAAAAATGTGCTATGTAACCGCATTTCAGGGCGTTTGGCAGTTAAATTCTCGGTAAGGGGGATGGTATAATTTTTGAAACGATTTGCGAACATTCCCACAGAAGTGGTTATAAGAGTAAGGAGTTTTCCATGTCTGGTCATTCCAAATGGTCTACCATCAAACGCAAAAAGGGCGCAGCAGATGCCAAGCGCGGCGCGGTCTTTACGCGCCTGACGCGTGAGCTTGTGCTAGCAGCGCGCGAGGGTGGGGGCGACCCCGATTCCAACTTCCGTTTGCGTCTGGCGGTGGACAAAGCCCGCGCAGAAAATATGCCGAAGGACAATATCGAACGCGCTATCAGACGCGGCACAGGGGAAGACAAGGAAGGTGCAGCCTTCGAATCCATCATGTATGAAGGCTATGTTGGCCATGGCGTTGCGGTCATGATCGAGGCCGTGACGGACAATCGCAACCGGACCGTCGCGGACCTGCGCCACGCGCTCACGAAAGCTGGCGGGAGCATGGCTGACCTGGGATCCGTTGCCTGGCAGTTCAACCGCATTGCATATTTCTCCTTCCCCGCGAGCGCGCTGGATTACGAAAAGGCCTTCGAGCTCGCCATCGAGGCGGGCGCAGACGACGTCGTGGAAGATCACGGCACGATCGAGATCACCGGTCCCGTGGAGTCATTCAAGGAAATTGCCACGCGTTTGCACAAGGCTGGCGTCCAGCCTGAGGAGGCGGAGCTCCGCATGTCTCCCAAGCAGGAAGTGGAACTCAGCCCTGAAGAGACCGCGCACGTGCTCAAGACTCTGGAATCCATCGAAGAACTCGACGATGTTCAGAATGTTTATTCCAACCTGAAGATTTCGGACGAAGCGATAGCAGCTCTTGAAGGGGCTTAATACACGTACGGGCGACCGGCTGGTCGCCCTACTTTTATTTAATGACTCTCGCATTAGGAATTGATCCCGGTACTGCGACTACTGGTTACGGGCTCGTGCGCCTCGAGCCGGACGGAAGCCTGGTCTCCGTTAAATATGGCGTGATCTTAACCCCCAAGGAATCCTCCGCGCCCGCGCGGCTGGAGACGCTTTACGACCAATTACGCGAGCTGCTGGATGAATATAAGCCAGAAACAGCCGCGGTTGAAAGGTTGTTCTTCCAGCGGAACGTAACGACTGCCCTGGCAGTCGGGCAGGCGCGCGGGGTGGTGATGTTGTGTCTGCAGCAGGCGGGAATCGAAGCGTTTGAATATACCCCCAATGAAATAAAGCAGGCGGTCGCCGGTTACGGTAGCGCGCAGAAGAAGCAGGTCCAGGAAATGGTCAGAGCACTTCTGCTTCTCGATGAAATCCCCAAGCCTGATGACGCGGCCGATGCACTGGCCGTTGCCATCACACATCTCCATACAAAGCGGTATTGATGTCACTGCGAGGCGACGAAGAAATCTCATATTTGCAGGCTAGATGCGATTGCTTCGCTCCGCTCGCAATGACATATAATAAAGGATATGATCGCAACCCTGCGCGGTGAAATTGCCCAGATCGAAGAAAATGCCCTGATCCTCGAGGTCGGAGGCGTGGGACTGCGCGTCTTTGTTCCTGCGCCTCTGCGCGGACGGATGAAAGCCGGCGATGGACTGCTACTTTATACGCATCTCGTCGTGCGAGAGGATGCATTGACGCTCTACGGCTTTGAGTCTCAGTCGGAACGCGAGCTGTTCAACATCCTCCTCGGCGTGGATGGAGTTGGTCCCAAAGTCGCCTTATCTGTGTTATCCGCACTCAGCCTTGATGCCGTCCAGCGCGCGGTATTTGCCGAGGAAAGCGAGATTCTCAGTCGTGTGCCCGGGGTTGGGAAGAAGACGGCCCAAAAGATGGCGCTTCACTTGAAAGATAAGCTCAAACCCGCGGACGCGCTGGCGCAGGTTGCTGCAATGTCCGACACGGACAGCGAGGTGCTGGCCGCCTTGACCGCGCTTGGCTATTCTGTTGTCGAGGCGCAGGCTGCCATCCAGTCCCTGCCCAAGGACGCGCCGGATGACACAGAAGAACGCCTCAGGCTGGCACTGCAATATTTTCAATAGCCAATGAGCGGAGAGCACTCGCCGATTCGTTTTATGATTTAATGGATGATTCTGAGCTGCTGAAGAAATATGAACCGGTCCTGCGTTTTGCCAAGAGCGAACGGTTCTTCCCCATGGCTGTCGAGCCGTATCTCGAAAAATGTACGATCTTTCCAAGCGGGCCCCAGGGGGTGGTCGGTTTGTTGTCCCACCCGCATGAGCCGCTGGTAACACGTATCGGCAAGCTGGAGAGTGGGGAATACTTTTTGCGCTTCGTCAATGACCCGCTGATCGATTCGGATATCTGGGTGTGGTGGGGGATCTCAGCCGCGCTCCTGCTTGGAGCCGGTTGGTTCATATCCGGCTGGACCGGCGTCGGGGTCGCAGCGGCCCTGGCATTGATCGCCGCGCTGATCATTTTCATCCAGGCATCTCCAATCCGGGTCCGGTTCTTCCCGGCGGCGCTGGCTGCGCTGTTTTTCTTTGCGCTTGAAGTTGCCCCGATCTGGTTTTTTCTGACGCCTCATCCATTTATCAGTGTGCAGCTCGAATATCTGGTCTTGCTGCCTATTTATGTGTTCGCGCTGTTCTATCTTTCCGTGCGGACAATGAAGTTCATCTTCGATCGCATCATCCCTGAAGCGCCTGGCCTGATCATGGATATGCTCTCTCAGGCCACCGAGACGGTGGCGCGTAAATCGTATTATCAATATGCCGAGATTCTCAAGAAGGAACCCCAGCCTGTCTATTATGGACGCGTGGCGGGCTGGCAGGATGTCGAGGGCAATCAATGGAAAAGCCTTCAATACCATTTCTTCTATGCCTTCAACGATTGGCGGCTTGCGGCAAATGGCATCAACCACCACGAGGGGGACTGGGAAATGGTCGCCGTCTATTTAAGGAATGATGTGCCTCATTCCGTTCTGTTCTCGCAGCATGGCTCCGGCGCGATGGAATTATGGGAGGATGTGCGCTGCGCCAAGGACAAAGATGGGAAGGAAACCACGCATCCGATCATCTACGTGGCGCTCGGCTCACATGCCAATTACAGCCGGCCGCAGGTGATCCGTTCCGCCAGCCTTTTCCACGAAGGTCTCCTGCAGCGTTTCATTTACTGGGTGGATGGTCTGATCCATTTTCTGTTCCTGCTCTTCAACCCGAGCCAGAAGGCGCGCCAGATCGCGCTGCATGAGCTGGCCATGCATCCCGCCACGGTGCTCACCGAGGAGACCTTTGCCAATCTACGCGATGAGCAGGACCACTACATTGTGAGCCTGCCGATGGAGATCGCGACGGGGGATGGTTTCCGGATCGGATATGAGGGAGACAACAGCACTGAAGAGATCGGCAGGTCGACCAGTTACCTCAAACGTATCATGTCCAACCGGGAGGTAACTCACCCTCAGTCCTGCGAGTGGAAACAGACTGTTTTAACCCCCGAACCGGATTGGCTGCAGTATAAGGGTTTGTGGGGTGTGAAAAGCCTGCTGAAGGATGAATCCGGTCCGCCCGGACCGAAATGGGACCGGCCCGACAAGCTGTTTGCGGTGTATCCCCGTAAGCGCTGGGACAGGTCTCCGGAGTGGCTGGCCGAGATGGAGAAGCGGTTTATGTCAAAAAGCAAAAAGAAAGTTTAGTTCTATGCTTCTCTTTCCCACCGTGCATACACCGCCTGCGACAACAATCTCCCCGCGCTTTGCTCGCGCGTGACCAACTCTCCACTTTCCACTTTCCCTTCGAACTCTTTCATCATTTCGTCAAGCGCCTGCGCCACGTGGATGGCCGAGGCGCGCACCGCATATACGGTTGCCACGACAAATAGCGGATTATCGCTTAAGCATGCGCGGCACGCTTCGAGCAAAATCGGCAGCGACTTATACACTTCCCAGACTTCGCCTTTCGGCCCGCGTCCGAACTTGGGAGGGTCGAGAATGATCCCATCGTACTTGACCCCGCGCCGCGCTTCCCGCTGAACGAACTTCAGCGCGTCGTCCACGATCCAGCGGATGGGTTTATCAGTCAGTCCGGATAGGGCCTGGTTATCCCGCGCCCAGCTCACCGATTTTTTCGAGGCGTCTACATGGGTCACTCTGGCTCCGGCCGCCGCGGCGGCGAGGGTCGCAAGTCCCGTATATCCAAACAGGTTCAACACATTTACTTCTCCCCCGGCACCTGTGCCCGGGGCAGGTGTGTGCCCTTCGTGTACTTTGTGGTGAATTAGATCGCTGAACCAATCCCAATGCGCGGCGACCTCGGGAAACACACCCAGATGCCGGCCAGGAGTCGTCATTGCCCAAAATTTAACTGCATCTTCGCGCTGAGCGGAGGAAGTAGCGCCTTTGGCGCCACCACCAAAGTCGAAGCGCGGGGTGAGTGGATAACTCATGATCCACCTCTCCTCCACTTTCTTTCTAAACTCCCAATGCCCGCCGCTTTCTTCGCCTGTGGGCTGAAAGACCGCATGCGGCTGCTTCCATTCAGCATCCAGTGAGCGCTTCCACAGGACTTGTGACTCCGGGCGGACAAAACTATATTTACCAAAGCGTTCGAGTTTCAAACCGTCGCCGCTATCCAGCAATGCATAGTCCTGCCAGCGAGATGATTCAAGAAAAGTGAAAGGTGGCGAAGGAGTCATAGCCGGTAGGACATAAGATGGAGTGAAAAGATTGGACTAAACTACTTGATTTTTCTTCTAAAAGTTGTATAATGTGGGAGAAAGTGGTAAAAAGTGGAAGGACGCCGGTTGTGCCGGCGTTCGACTGTTAATAAGGAATTATAGCACAAATGTTCTTAGGTCAGTTCCAGCATAGTCTCGACGAGAAAGGCCGCCTGATGGTTCCGGCGCGCTATCGTGAACTGCTGGCGGCTGGCGCCTTCATCATGCAGGGGTTTGACAAATGCCTGATGGTCATGCCCGATGTTTATTTCCAACAGGTTTATGACCGCATCAACACCATGAACCTGACTGACCCAACGACACGCCTCCTTCGCCGTCTTATTCTTTCGAGTGCCTATTCCATTGAGATCGATAAAGTTGGACGCATCCTTGTACCGCAGAATTTACGCCAGGCCATTGCGCTTGAAAGCGAAGCGATCGTTGCGGGCCAGGGCGAATATTTCGAAGTATGGACTCCTGGCGCATGGAACGACCAGTTGGCTCAGCTTCAGGACGTTGAAACCAGCAATCAGCGTTTTGCGGCGCTCGATCTTTCAAAAAGCTATCTGTCGTCATAAAGACGACCGCCGGTCGTCAATATGAACGATTCGAAGCACCAACCTGTACTTTACAAAGAGATTATACACGCGTTGCAACCCGGGAGGGGTGGACGTTATGTGGATGGGACATTGGGCGCGGGCGGACATGCCCGCGGGATTTTGGAGGTGTCTGCGCCAGATGGACAACTGCTGGGTCTGGATCTAGACCCGCAGGCGCTAGCGCTCGCTCGTAAGACCTTGGCTCCTTACGAACAGCGCATCCATCTGGCGCAAGCCTCCTATACGTCTCTATCCAGGCAGCTGGCACGATTGGGCTGGGACACGGTGGATGGCATCCTGCTGGACCTGGGCGCATCTTCGATGCAGTTCGATACGCCTGAACGAGGCTTTTCCTTCCAGGTAGATGCTCAGCTCGATATGCGCTTCGGGCCCTCGATCTCGCAGACCGCTGCCGATTTGGTGAACAAGTTATCAGAACGGGAACTGGCTGACTTGCTCTACAAATACGGCGAAGAGCGGGAGGCGCGCAAGATCGCGCGCGCGATCGTCAAAGCGAGACCGCTTCACACAACCCGCGAGCTGGTCACCGTCATCGAATCGGTCTCTCCCCGCCGCGCTGATCGAATCCACCCTGCAACACGGACGTTCCAGGCGCTCCGGATCGCGGTCAACGAGGAACTGGCCGCCATCGAGGAAGTGCTTCCCCAGGCCGTCGAGGTCCTGGCCCCGGGAGGAAGACTGGCGGTGATCTCCTTCCATTCACTGGAGGACCGAATCGTCAAGGATTTCTTCCGCGAACAGGGCAGGGATCTGGTCAACCCACCCTATGAACGGATCTATGATGTTGAACGCAAAGCAACGCTGAAAGAGGTAAATCGAAAGCCGATCACGCCTTCGGAGGAAGAAATAAGAAGGAATCCGAGGGCACGCAGTGCGAAATTACGCATTGCAGAAAAAACGTAAGGGCGGGCAGCTGTCCGCTCCACACGACCAAATCGCCCAAATAAAAAGGTCGTTATGCAGGCAACTCAAATTATCCACGCATATAAACAGGCTCCCTGGCGTGTTCAACGCCAGTGGATTGCCGCGTTTCTCCTCATGGTGGTCGGTGCAGCCATGGTGGCCGCCCTGTATCTCGATGTGACCGCTCGCGCAGCGGTTGCAGGACGCGAGATTCAGGAACTGCGATCGCAGATTGCGGCCATGCAGCGCACGAACGCCGATTTGGAAACCCGGCTTGCCAACCTGACCTCCACCGCAGAGATGCAGCGCCGGGCACTCGAATTAGGGTATCGGCCGGTCCAACCGGGGGAATTGGATTATGTACCTGTCCCAGGTTTTTTTGTACCCGAACCAGCAATTTTGTTTGCGGCTGAAGATATGCCCCTCCGCGTACAGAGCCTGCCGTTTGAATACACCCAATCACTGCTCGAATGGTTTGGTGAGCGCGTGAGCATCGGAGGGAGCCGGTGAGACAGCAATATGCGATCCGTTCGTTGATCCTGATCACCGGTCTTGCAGTGATGGCTGTAGCTGTCATCGTACAGATGGTCCGGATTCAAAACAGCGAACAGGCGACGCTCTTCCTCGCACAGGGTGACCGCTATGCGGGCGAATTCAATACGATTTATCCTGAGCGCGGTGAAATTTACGACCGCAGTGGTCATTTGCTCGCAGGCAATCGGACGGTCTATGAGGTGGGTGTAAGTCTGAATGAGATAAGAGATCCGGAGGCAATGTCACAGGCATTGAGCACCCATCTGGGTCTCACATTCGATGAGGTCTACAGTAAACTGACCAACTCCCCGGATACCTGGCAGTATGTCGTCGTCCAGGATTATGTGAGTGTGGAGAAGGTGACCGCGCTCCAGCAGCTTATTCAACAATTGGAAGAGGCGAAAGATTTTCGCTTGAGAGGTCTCGCATTCAAGCCGCATTTCCAGCGCAGTTATCCTGAGAACGCACTGGCTTCCAACGTGCTAGGCTTTGTCGCCCGCGATGGGCGCGGTTACTTTGGGATCGAAGAAAAATATAACGATTTACTGGCAGGCAACCCTGTCCAGGTCTGGGTGCCGCGTGATCCCAATAAGGCAATGGAAATTCCCAAGGTGCCTAATGGAACAAATCTTGTCCTGACGTTGAATCGCGACCTCCAGGCAAAGGTGGAATTGATCCTAGACCAGGCATTGGTCGATTATGGCGCCGAGAACGGCACGATTGTCGTTATGAATCCGCGCAATGGTGAAATCCTTGCGATGGCAACTACCCCACGCTTGAATCTGAATAATTATAGCGACTATTTCCTTTTATATGATAACGGCAGTCAATTCAACAGCGCCATTGGCACATCCTATGAACCCGGCTCGATTTTCAAAGTCCTGACCATGGCCGCCGCGCTGGATGCAGGCACAGTACGCCCCGATACCTCCTTCGTGGATACCGGCTCGATCCAGGTAGGTGGCATTACCATTCAAAACTGGAATCGTGATGCATGGGGCCAGCAGAACATGATCGGTTGTTTGCAACACTCATTGAATGTATGCCTGGCCTGGATTTCCACACAGATGGGCCCGCAAACGTTTTACGGCTACATGGAGCGCTTTGGGATCGGACACCCGACGGGTATCGACCTCGCCGGGGAGGCGGTCGGCAGGCTCAAGATCCCCGGAGATTCGGACTGGTATTCCGTTGATCTCGGTACGAACGCGTTTGGTCAGGGGGTAGCCGTTACTCCTCTGCAAATGCTTATGGGGGTTTCGGCGATCGCCAACGAGGGAAATATGGTTACACCTCATGTGTTATACGCCATGCTCCGAGATGGCCACCAATATAACGTTCCCTCCCAGTTTGCAGGATCGCCCATCTCGGCCGAGACGGCCCGCACCCTGAATGAGATGCTCTCGCTTTCATTGCAGGAGGAATCCTCTCTCGCGCTTGTGCCCGGCTATCGTGTGGCCGGGAAGACTGGCACCGCCCAGATCCCCACACCTTACGGTTACGATGCCTTTCATACCAATGTATCCTTCATCGGCTGGGGGCCTGTGGATGATCCACAATTCATGATCTATGTCTGGCTAGAGAAGCCAAGTACATCGATCTGGAGTTCGCAAACAGCCGCACCGGTCTTCTCCCAGGTTGCGGAGCAAACCGTGATCCTGCTCAACATTCCACCTGATGTTGTTCG
>DASTFG010000062.1:0-4410 GCA_035708785.1 Anaerolineales bacterium | reverse complement strand
GATGGAACCATTGAAGCAGTTCGGTCAGCGCCATGCAGTCTGGGGCACTTGCGCAGGCGCGATCTTTCTTTCTAAAGATATCCAGCGCGACCAGCCACTGTTGGGGCTGATGGACATCAAGGTCGAGCGCAATGCCTTTGGCCGCCAGGTCGATTCCTTCGAGACCGATCTCGATGTCCCGGAACTTAAGCAAGTCACCGGCAAAGAAGAGCCTTATCACGCGGTCTTCATCCGCGCGCCGCTCATCGAATCTGTGTCCGGAGATGCAAAAGCCCTTGCCTCTCTCCATGATGGGCGGATCGTCGCTGCGCAACAGGGACATTTCCTCGCGACAGCCTTTCATCCCGAGCTGACGAACGATACGCGCTTCCACGAGTTTTTTCTTTCACTGGTCGATTAATGTAGCGCGGGTACAATATAGCAATGTCTATTCGCCCGCTCGCCCTGCTGGACCTTCCATATATTTACAGTTTCCGCGAGGAGGCCATCGGCCTGGACACCGCGCGCACGTTAACGCGCGGCAATCCGCTCGGTGCGGTGGGACTGTTCTCATACGTTAACCCTGCGCGGCACATTTACTCGGCGATTACAAACAGTGAAGGGGAGTCCGTCCTAGGAGGGATCATCCATTCCCGCAACGAGACCTTTGCCAAGCTGCTGTATATCGCTCCGTCATCCCAGCTTGATCATCCCGACCTCCCGGAATTGATCGAGAATTTATCCGCCCAGGCAGGGAACTGGGGCGCGTTCCATGTGCTCGCGGAAGTGGACGAGATAAGCGATGCATTTGTGGCTCTGCGGAAAGCGGGCTTCTCGGTATACGCCTGGCAAAGGATGTGGGACATCTCTGAAATAACGGAAGCAAACCCAGGGTCCGATTGGACGCGAGTGAAGCCCTTGCATCTGGCTTCTGTGCAGGGCCTGTATCACCAGATCGTCCCGCCCCTGCTGCACCCGTTCGAGCCGCATCCAAAGTATGCGGCGGGCTGGATGTGCAACGAAGGCGTGAAATGCTATGTGAGCATGGTACAGGGTGCCTACGGCATCGTGCTCACGCCGCTGATCCATCCCGAAGCGACAGATGTGGGCATGAAGCTGGCCTCGCTCGTCGCGGACCTGCCTGACCGGCGCAACCGGCCCGTCTATTTATGCGTCCGTTCCTATCAGGCCTGGCTGGAGCCTGTCCTGGCAGACCTGGGCGCCAGAGGCGGGGAACGCCAGGCGGTGATGGTCAGGCATCTGGTGCGTTTGATCAAGGAAGGACAAACGGTCCCCAGCGTGCCTTCGGGTGCAAGAGTTCAGCCTTCCCAGGTGAGCAAAGTGGCCAAAAGAAGCAAGCCTCTGGCATAAATCGAGAATCTTGCCCGTTTTTATAACAAGTTTCCTACGAAAAATCCCCATGTTTCTCGTATAATTGGCCTATATTGACTACCAGGCAGGTAACTTTTCCATGCTAAACGACGTTTAAACATATGTAGGCTGTTGTTTCCTTTGACTGTGGTGCAACAGCGTAAGTAACTTGGGGATTTTCCCCTACTATCTTACCCAATTCACCAGATAACGATTATTATGACCCAATTAAAAATTACAGACGACCTCGACGCTCTCCTCGACGTTCTGCCTCTCGACATCCGCCACGCGGTGGAACGGGCGAACGACAGCGAGAACCTGCTCGAGATCATTTTAGATTTAGGCCGCGTCCCCACCGCCCGATTCGTGGACCACGAGATCAACCTGCGCGAGACCGAAGTGACGCGCGCCGAGCTTGATTACGTGGACGAGCGTACCGGCGAGTTCGACGCGGACAACCGCGCCGGCATCGAGCGGACGCTGCACCGTATCTCCGCCATCCGCAACCGGCGCGTTGCGGTGGTCGGTCTCACCCTGCGTGTTGGGCGCGCGGTCTATGGCACCGTGGATATCATCCAGGACATCATCGAATCGGGCAAGTCCGTGCTCATTCTCGGACGCCCGGGCGTGGGCAAAACGACCCTCCTGCGTGAGGCCGCGCGCATCCTGGCAGAAAAGAAGCGCGTCGTCATCGTGGATACATCCAACGAAATTGGCGGCGACGGCGATGTGCCGCACCCCGCCGTGGGCAAGGCGCGCCGGATGCAGGTGCGTGAGCCCATGCTCCAGCACGAGGTGATGATCGAAGCGGTGGAGAACCACAACCCTGAGGTCATCGTCATCGACGAGATCGGGCGCGAGCTGGAAGCGGCCGCGGCCCGCACGATCGCCGAGCGCGGCGTCCAGCTCATCGGCACGGCGCACGGCCAGACCCTCGACAACCTGCTCCTTAACCCGACCCTGAGCGACCTGGTCGGCGGCATCGAAGCGGTCACCCTGTCGGATGAGGAAGCGCGCCGGCGCGGCACGCAAAAGACTGTCCTCGAACGACGCGCCCCACCCACCTTTGACGTCCTGATCGAGATCCTGCACCGCAACCGATTCGCGGTCCATCTCGATATCATGGCCTCCGTGGACGCGCTCCTGCGCGGCTACCCACTTCTTCCAGAGGTCCGGACGCGGGATGAGCAAGGCAAGATCCAGATCGAAAAGGGCACGCCCGCCCCGGCCTCCCGGATGGATGCGAAGGAAACGAAAACATCGCGGCGCGGACGCCAAGCTGCTTCCACCTCCGGGCCCATGCCGCCATCCGAAGAGGCGACGCAGCGCCTCGACCGGCTCAGCGCCGCCTCAACGCCGCGTTTCGAAGCCGTGCGCGGCCCGATGCAGACCGTGAAGATCTATCCGCATGGCGTGGCACGCAACCGGCTGATGCAGGCCGTCAAACGCTTGGGTGTGCCGGCCGTCATCGTGAAGGACCCGGGCGAAGCCAACGCGCTCGTCACACTGCGCACATACTACCGCGACCGCCAGCAGACCATCGTGGATGCCGAGCATCGCGGCCTGCCGATCTACGTACTGCGCGCCAATACGGTCGGCCAGATGGAACAGTTCCTGACGGATCTGTTCAACCTCGCCCAGGAGCAGTTCTCCTCGAGCGACATGGACTCGGTCAAGGAGCAGACCCAGCAGGCGATCAGCGCGGTCCTGAACGGTGAGCGCTGGGTGGACTTGCCGCCCGGCCCTTCACTCGTGAGGCGCCTGCAGCACGAGATGGCGCGCAACGCGGAGCTGGTCTCCCATTCCTATGGGAAGGACCCGCGCCGGCATGTGAGGATATTCAGGGAGTAAGTGATAGATATAAAAGGGACAGGCGCAGAACCTGTCCCTTGATTTTTTGCAGAGATCGAAACTAACTGTGCTGCGCTTCCCCGAGCGTGACCTCTATCTGTATTGTCTGGTTCCCCCGGACGACTTTTAGGTTGACCCGGTCACCGGGCTGATATTCGAATAACGCGTTGACGTAGGAGTGGGTTTCATCCAGTTCGGCATCCCCGATTTTGGTAATGATGTCGCCTGCCTGTAAGCCGGCGCGGCTGGCCGGGCTGTTCTCCGCTACCCTGGTGATATAGACGCCCCATTGCGCGGGCAGGTCGTACCGCATCGCAATTTCAGGGTTGATCGGCTGGAAGCTGAGCCCCATATAGGGACGCGCAAAGTATCCCTGCTCGATGATCTGCTGCGCCACGGCCTGGGCGGTGTTCACCGGGATCGCAAAGCCCAACCCCTCGGCCACAGCGCCGCTCTGGGTGCTGCGAACGACCAGCGTATTGACGCCGATCACTTCTCCCGCGAGATTGACGAGGGGTCCACCCGAGTTGCCCTGGTTGATGGCTGCATCGGTCTGGATCAGGTCCTCGATCTGGTAACCCTGCCCGGTATCGATGGCTCGCCCCGTCGCGCTGACCACGCCGACGGTCACCGTGTTCTTGAAGTTCCCGAGCGGCGATCCGATCGCGATGACCGTTTCGCCCGGCTGGAGGACATCCGAGTTCCCCAGTTTTGCCACAGCCGGGACGGTCCCGTCCGTCTTCAACACGGCGATATCGGAATACAGGTCCGTCCCGACGATCTCTGCTCTTTGCTC
Source organism: Anaerolineales bacterium (assembly GCA_035708785.1). Taxonomy (GTDB): domain Bacteria; phylum Chloroflexota; class Anaerolineae; order Anaerolineales; family Villigracilaceae; genus Defluviilinea. Next base: position 413 of record DASTFG010000062.1, on the reverse strand, counting down.
GGTCCCATCCGAGAGGATGATGCTGACTTCATTCGTGCCCTCGACGACGTGGTTATTCGTCAGAATATATCCATCCTCGGTGATGAAGAACCCGCTCCCGCTCACGGTCTGGTCGCCGGCAGGACCGAAGAACGTCATCGGCCCGGGGACAGTCCCGACAACGGTGACGACCGCAGGGCCGACCTGCTCCACCGACTGTGTGATGGATGTTTCAATGTCGGTCGTATTCAATACGATCGTCTCGCCGGATTCTGTGCTATTGGATGGAAGAATTTCCCGGACGGGCTCGGGCAGACTGGCCTGCTCCTGAATCGCTCGATAGACGGCGAATCCACCGGCGACTGCACCCGCCAGAGCCGAGAGACCCGCAATCACGGCAATCAACAGGATAGAGATGACCCTTCTTAAAGTCA
>DASTFG010000061.1:0-7596 GCA_035708785.1 Anaerolineales bacterium | reverse complement strand
CTCGCCCAGGCACGCAAAGTGCTCAGCTCGTGGGTGCAGATCGACGAGCAGATGGTCTTCGGTCCCGTCAACCCCGGCGCGCTGACCATGGAGCTCAACCAGGTGCGCGGCTTGGAAGAACAGATCACCGATCTGGAAAACCAGCTGACCGATCTGCGCAACCGCCGCGCTGCTCATCACCAGACGGTCTGGGACATGCTCAAGCGCGTGCGCGCCGGAGTCAAGGCGATCTACGGTGACGACTCGTCCGAGTACGAGATGGTCGGCGGGACGCGCACCAGCGAGCGCAAATCCGCGCGCCGCACGGCACCGCCCGTCGAGTAAGAACCTCCCGGTCCCGATCACGAAACAGCCTCACTCTGCAAGGTATGGATTGACAGTCATTTAGAAAACAACGACAACTGAATACTCCATGCACCAGTAACCTCCCCGGACGGGGAGGTTGTCTTTTGTATCGTTGGTTTGCACAAGCCCCACCGTCCCGAAGGTCTGACCCGCGAAGTCCCCGCAAGGGGAGCGTGGCCGCCGGGCCTGCAGGAGTCCTGTGGAGTTATCCGCGGATTCGAACTATGTGCGACGTTCCCGGCCAGCCCGCAACGCGACGACGAGGGTCGCCGCGAAGAGCAGGGCGGACATGATGCTCTGCCCGGAGGGGAGGAGGAAATTGCTGAGGACGAAGCCCACGGTCGTGAGGGCATAGACCCACCCGGCCCAGCGCGGGAAGCCGTCGTAGCCGGCGATGGCCATACCCGTGAAGATCCCTCCGATGATGAACAGCAGGAGCGACAGAAGGGCCGTGATAAAGAGAGGCGCGGCATAGACCTCGTTATAAAAGTCGAGTGCATTGCCCTGCCCTGCAAGAAATATGCGTCCCATGGCCGGCTGGGCGAAGGCTGCCACGCCGAAGATCGAGGACGTGAGGGTATTACCGGCCACCGTCCCTACCATCCCGGTGATTGCTCTGCCTGCAACCTTTGAATCCTGCAGGTAGAGCATGAGTGCAATCACGCCGATCGACCCGATGGCGGCCCCTGCAATACTGTTCAACAGATGCGACCACAGGAACCAGCTGGTGGTGACGTATGCGGCAAAGTCGGCGAAGGCCGTCTGCGGATCTGGCTGGTGGGTGAGCGTGCCAAGGAACAGCATGGCGGCCCAGACCGGCAATGCCCAAAGTGCTCCTCGTGCAAACGTGCGGACCTGGTCAGTCATCGATCTCTCCTCTCGTATAAATTGTGAAAACTATAGTTCAGTTTCCGATGCAATTCAATTTTCTTGCCCGTGCTTCAGGCGTGCTTGCCGGGAGCTTAGCATACTTCATCTATCATCAGGAGATTTCGGAGTCCAATATGAAGCAGGATAAGTCCGCGTGCAACAGACTAAGCAGCATCTGGAATTGGCGAGGGTCGGCCCAGCCTTCCTCATCGTTGTTGAGCAGCCACAGGCCCTCGTCCACCCAGGCACACAGGAGCACAGCCTCCCAGGTCTGTCTTTCATCCGCGGTGAGCTGAACATGCCGGGCGTAAGCCTCCAGGAACACGGTCCATTCTGCGGGCGTAAAGATAAGGCCCGGCGCGTGGCCGCCATCGTTATGGAACAGGAGCAGCGCGATCGCCAGGTCGTACAGGCGCGGGATGCAGCCTGCGTTGTCGACGTCCACCAGGACCGGCGCATCACCCTCCGGATAGATGAGATTGGAGGCCTTGTAGTCCCAGCTGCAAATGGCCAGCGGGAGGCGTGTCTCGAGCATCCGGGGCAGGGCGTGCCGGAAATATTGTTCGCAACGCTCGGACAGTGTCAATCCCGCGGCTTCCCCGAACGCCGGAAAGACCCTGCGCACCTGCGCCAGAATGCCCTGGATATCCCCTTCGATTTCGGCCTCTTCGACGGCCACCACCGTTTCGTGGATCTTGAGACCGGAAGGTCCCGGGTAGTCCAGCGCGTGGATCTGCCCGAGCAGGGAACCCGCCGCTTCGATCTGCGCCTTCTCGCCCGTGTAGGGATTCCCGCGGACGAACGGGTAGACGACCCAGACTTCCTCCGAGCCGTCCTGCGCCTCGAAGGCGCGCGGGTTTTCCCCGAAGCCCGCGGCCGGGGTCACGAGCCGGATGCCCTTTGCGGCAGCCGCACCCGCCCATGCAGCCACGGCCCGGCCTCTGGCGAGGGGTTTCTGCGCCCGCTTGACGATCCACTCGCCAGACTCATTTCTCAATCGATAGACAGGGGCGTAGGAATAGATGCTCTCTGGTACTTCGTCCGAGGGGAACTGGAAGCCAAAGGCACGCAGAATACCGGCATGAGCCATCGCAGCGTGTTCCAGGCCCATTATTTTTTATCGGTCTTGTAGGGACTTGGCAGCGGCGATCCAGGCGGCAGCTCGACAAGCCGGGAGAGCGGATAACGCACCGTAACACCGGATCGGGCGACATGCGGCATCCAGGTCACCATGCGCTGCCCACCCAAGAACCAGTCATAGGTCCCGCCGTTCGGGAACGGTGAGAGCACCTTTCCGCCTTTCTTGGTGATGTTTGCGGCAAAGAAGAGGTGTGGGTGTGTCCGGGGAGTGAATTCGTAGATGTCGATGTCGAGATCCTCGATTCGGTCCGGCAGGACGCGCCCCGGCTTGAGCGGCGGCGGCTTCGAGCCGTCCATCATCTCGACGATCAGCATATCTCCCTCCAACCTCCCTTTCATCACGGACCGGGCGCAGGTACGCACTTTGTCCAGCTGCGGCAGCGGGCTGGTCAGGTTTTCGCCTGTGATGAAATCGGCGCGCGGGTTATTCGGGTCGGCGAGGCCAGTCAGGTTGCAGAAGGCACGCAGGAAGTTGAAGATCGCGCTGACCTTCTTGGCTTCCATTTTATAGTTGATGGCCCGAATGAACCACTGCCATTCCCTGGTCAGATCCACGCGGCTGTCGTGCATGGGGAAGACGGCCGGGTCGCCCTTGTGCGGGCGGAGCGGCGCCTTGTCTCCGAGCTCCTGGTCATCCTTGTGTCGCCAGAGCCGGTCGCCAGAGGCCACGAGAGCCGGCCTGGCGGCGGGCTTCTTCTTCGTCAAGACCTCCGTGCGCACCCAGCCCTCGAAGCCGGTCTCGCCGTTGACCCGGTCGAGCACGACCACCAGCGTCCATTTCCCCTTCTCCGTCTGCCTGCGGACGCGCAATCCTGCCGGGAACGGGCTGCCGGGTAATGGGGGGGTAGGCTGGCCGCCGCCGATCGTGAAGAAGGGCTGGTCATTCTTGATCTTGATCCGGACTTTGGCGTTCTGCTTCTTCCCGCCCTTGTTCCCGCGGGCCTGATCGTCATCTTTGCGGGGTTTCCTGCCACCCTTGTTTCCGCCGCCCTTGCCCATCTCTTCGAAGAGAATGGAATTCGTCCGGACCCAGCCCTTCTGCCCTTTGAGGCGCGGCTGCTTTTTCGGCTGTTTTACGGTGATCTTGGTCCAGATGGCTGTCGGGTCGAACTTGCCGAACAGGGTGACCTCCGAATCCGCAGGCAGGATGGGCGGGTCGTGGAGCTTGGTGCGCTCATTCGGTGGTGTCCCATTGAAGTTGAAGATCAGGTTCGTCGACTCTCTCAGATAGAATTTCTCGATCTTGGGGCTGGTCCTGCCAAATAACGCCATCCGCCATCGCTGCATCGGGAAGAGCGGGCCGGGGTCCTCGCGGTTGAGCAGGTTGACGTCGTCATGGCCGAGGATTTCCTGGATGGTGCCATATTTCTCCTTCAGAGCTTTGACGATCTTCAGGGCCACCTCGAGCTGGGCGTCCGGAAACAGCTCCCAGGCCACGCGCCGTTTCTCGTTCTTCCAGTGGGGCGCGCGTCTGACATGTTCCTCCGGGATGGTGATCTTCCGGGCCTTCCAGACCTCACGTTTCTCTTCGATGGCCCTGCTCAGCCTGCCCGCGTTGTCGAGCTCGATGCCGATGCTGTTCCTGTTGAGGCCGCTTTGCATTTCCCACCAGCTCCAGCCGCTATGGTTGGCGATGATGTTGAAGGGCAGGAACTGGACGACTCGGCCATCCCGCCCGATCAAAAGGTGGGTGCTCACGCCGGAGTCCTTGTTCTTGAAGTGGTTGATCGTGCTTTCCATCCTGGTGCCGGTCGTGTAATGCATGATGATGAACTTGGGCGGGTTGTCTTTATCCATGAGCGGCTTGGCCTGATAGCCATTCTTATGGGGCATGATCCGCGGGAAGCGTCTATGATCGCTGGTCTCCAGCAGGTGCTGATCGTTGACGCGCAGTTCGAAATCCGTGCCGACGCGCACCGCGTCCTTTGCCACCCAGCCCATCAGCCAGGGATCGTCCTCGATCTCCGCCATCACTGCGATCAGATACCAGTCGAACCGCTCGTTGACCACCAGAACCGGCGTGCCCGCCGGGATTTGCGGAAGAAGTGTGCTCCCCTCTTTCGTCTTATCCGGCTGGCCGAGGAGGGGTACATCCCGCGTGATCTCCTGCAGCACCAGCGAACGGCCGGCAGTGGTCAGGATATTCTCCCGGATGAGCTTCTCGCGCAGCTGGAGGATCGGGAACGCCGGGCCGGCGGGATTCAAGGCGGAGTCTGCGATCTCCTCCACAGTCACGACATCGGTGATCTGGTCTTCCAGCGCGGCGACGATCCGGACCAGGGAATCGAGCTGCTCCCTCGGAAAGAGCGGCCAATCTCCATATCTCGAATTATTCAACGGGCTGCCCAGGATATACCCGTCCTCCTCGAACCTGCTCCTGGCATTGAAGATGGGTGTAGTCCTATCGTGAAGTTCCCCGGGATATTCCAGCTCGATGGCGATGGAGCTTTCGTCGATGGTTCTGGCATCCTCACCCGGCGCGTGGATCGCGCCGAGATCGAACGGGACCATCTGGACGATCCGTTTACCATCCGCCCCGAGGAGCAGGTGCCTGGAATTCCTGCCTCGCGGTTCGAATTCCCTGACTGCACTGTCGATGGAGCCTCGGCCCGGCGCGTGAATGACCAGCCTGCGTTCGTCTGCCTGAGGCTTGCGACTGACATTCGGGCTGGCTTTGAACTCGATCTGGAAGTCTTCCCCGTCTGCTCCTTCGCTCACCAACCGATTGTTCTCGATTCTCATCACGGTCCTCCTCTGGCGGTTCGATGCTCAATTCCAACCTGCTTGGTCCAGTATAGCACTTCCGGCATTGGCGTTCAATGTGTTTGCACCCGGGTCGAAAATCAGGTCGACAGGGCTGCGAAGACATCCTTCAATCTGGCCCTGGCCAGCACCTTCGCTCGGGGGAGGCCCTCATCGTCGGGCCAACGCACAAGCCGGATCTCGCCGTCGCTGAACTCGAGACCGGTGACATCTCCATCCAGAAAGGCGCAGCAGCCTGTATTGAAATAACTGGGTTTCTTGAACTCGATCAGCGGTGCCGGCGCCTGCGATTGCTGGTTCTTGACCATGATCCATTCCAATTCGGCGGCAAGCTCCGCCGCCCGTTCCTGCAACTTCACATCCCCCGGCCGCTTTGCCAGCTTCTCTTCCACTTCCTTCAGCGCCTTGCGAGTCACCTCTTCATGCGACTCCGATTTGAATACCGGCCGGTGGGTATGGCCGGCGATCAGCACCATCTTTTCCCGGGTCTGGGACCAGTAGTACATCGCGCTGTCGTGGGCGTAGCGCAGCTCGAAATCACTGGCGGGGGTATTGAAAGAGTACTTGATGAGGCGCTGGACCGGCCGCCAGAAATATCGCAATGCAAACCTGGACAGCCATGCGATCCGCTCGCTGTCGAACGTGCCCTGGTGCCCGTGCAGCAGGAAGATCTTCCCCAATTCCTCTTCGCCATCCCGGACGTGCAGGATCAGACCTTCGCGTACTTTGAGCGGACCTCCTCCCAGCGCCGGTCTGAGCCATTGCTCTACCAGATCGGGGTGATTCCAATCGTCATCGTGATTGCCCCAAAAGCGCAGATAGCGCCCATCCTGATGAAACCTCCCCTCCAGTTCCAGGGTGCGGGGATAGGCCTTCATGACGGTCTGCGGCCACTCCTCCCACAGCTCTTCGACATCTCCCAGGACGATGAGCGTATACCTCAGGCGGTCGTAGTAGGCCAGGGCTGCGTGATAGGCCTGCTCGCAGTGCCTGAAATCGTCGGCGCCATCCCGGTTGCCTTTGTGATGGTCGGAGAAGATGACCATCCGGGCGGTTTGAATGTCGAGCACCATCTCGCCCTCTGCCCCTTCCTGCTCGAGGGCGCGCTCGAAGGCCGCATCCAGCGCAGCGGAGATCGTCCTGATGCTTTTGCTCAGATCTTTCGACATCGCTGCTCCTTCACTGCTGTCCTTTGCGAATGATCATCCGAAGATCGCCTTCGTGCATTTCTACCCCGCCTCCCTCGGTATGATATGGCTGAAAACCCGCCTGTTGATAGACGCGGACGGCGCTCATGTTTCCTTTCGTGACTCCCAGGACGATCTGTTCTATGGCGGCTCGCTTGAAGGCTTCCTGAAGCACGGCATTGACCAGACCCAGACCAATCCTTTTGCCGCGGTAGGCCGGCTTCACGTACACCTGGATGATCGTTCCTGTATTGCGCAATCGCGGGTCATAATCCACAACGAAGGGAAGGAAACCGCAAATGCCGATCAGTTCCTGCCGGTCGAATGCTCCGATCATGAACCGCTCATCAGCCGGCTGTTCCAGCGCCGCTTCAAACCTGAGCTTGGGCAGCTTGCTTTGCTCCTCGAAGCTGGCTCCAAAACTCTCGGGGTGGAGCTTCAGGCTCTCCAGCCTGATCTCCCTGTATTGCCTTGCATCGGCGGCGACTAATTTTCGGTAGGAAATCTTCATTATGCTAGCCCGTTGTCGTGACCCAACCATGAGGGCAAGCGAACGCTATGGTCCAACCGTGATGGTTCCCGTCATGGAGCCATCCTCGGAACACTCATAATTGTAACTGCCTGCATTGACAAAGGTATAGGAGAAACTATCGCCAGGCAGCAATGTTCCCGAGTCGAATTCACGGGTCCCTTCGGCGGGATTGTGGCGCACAATGTGTTCACGACTATCCTGATTCGTCCACGTAACCTGCTGGCCAGACGATATCACGGCATTTGGACAGATGCCCCCCGTAATCCCCACACTGATGCCGGGCGCAGAGGAGGTTGCCAATGGTTGAGTGGACTGACAGGCGGCCAGGAATCCGCATAACACGAGGGCCAAACCGACGAGACTTGATTTTCTGATGTGAAGAAGCATGTGTCGTCTCCTTTCGAAACGGCAGCTAAAGAAGGATCGATTGCACCGAGTATAGATTGAATCCCTGCACAATTCAATATCCCTGTGAACCGCAGAGCATGGAAAGGGCTCGAGTTCTTGAACAGTGTATACTGGAGCGCATGAATCGTAAATATGGCTTCTGGCTCATCCCGGTTTTGCTGGTGATCATCGCCGGCATTCTCCTATGGCCCTACTTTACGCAGGTGGATCTGCCCGACGTCGGCATGACGGGCTTCGGCTCGGAAACCGTCCGCGCTCGGGTGACCGAGATCATCGAGGAAGGCGAGATCAACCTGGGCGAGATGGTTCAGCGCTACCAGATCGCGCGGGTTGAATTGCTGGAGGGGGAGT
>DASTFG010000060.1:0-5570 GCA_035708785.1 Anaerolineales bacterium | reverse complement strand
GCGGCTAATCCCGTGGCTGCGCCAACCAGCGCGCCAAAAACGAGAATTCGATTATTGTTCATGGTTTCATTCCTTTATGGTGATTACAATAGATCCTGAAAGAAAACCTTTGGGTCTCCTCCAGATGATTACTTCCTTCCTAAGAGCGCCTGGATCGTTGCGCCAAGCCCACCCAAGAATATGACAGGCTTGGCTGCAGCATCCGCCGCACGTTTCACGGCCCCCGAGAGCCTATAGACAAAGTCCTGCGCCTTCCCGGTATAGATCGGAGCAATCCGGAGCAAACGCATTTTCAGATAAACAAATCCTGCCAGTAGAAGGAAGACAATCAATCCAAAGAGGATGGCAGGCACACTGATCCATATCGTGGCGACCGCTGCCCAGCGGGCCACATCGCCAGTACCGCGGATTGCCGCGAGACTGACGAGCACAATCAAGGCGATAAAGACGATCGCAGCCAATACCACTGGCAGAATGATCTGCCATGTGCGCTGGCTGCGATGCCGTTGATAGGATTCGTGAACAGGAGGATGAATGACAGCCTTCATCAATGTTTATTGTAGCATATTTACTACCAGGAAGTTTGGGGGAAATACCTATAAAGCCATAGGGAATATACGCACAGGGCGGTCTGGCATGCCTCGCCCAGGCACGCCAGAACCGCCCCGGCAAAGGGGAACTGGACTTGACCGATGATGATCACCATGCAGGCAACCGCATCTGCGGTTGCCTGCATGGTGTTATCTGCGATTCCGCAAAAAGGTCGGAATATCGAGATCGTCGCCGCTGACCGCGGGCAGCGACGCGGGTTTCGCCTCGCCCGTTTGGGCATCCGCGTGCACACTGACCGGCTCAGAGGGCCGCATATAAACGGCAGGATCGGATCGCCTGGATTCTCCGCGCGGCTGGCGTTCCAGAGCGCGCCGCGGCATACTGGTTCGTTCGAAACCGGTCGCGATGACGGTGATGCGGATGTCGTCGCCCATGTTCGGGTCGATGACCGCCCCGAAGATCATGTTCACATCCGGGTGCGTGGTCTCACGGATGATGGCCGCGGCCTGGTTGACCTCAAAGAGCGTCATGTTCGGACCGCCGGTCACATTGAACAGCACGCCGCGCGCGCCGTCGATCGTGATGTCGAGCAACTGGCTCGAGATCGCGGTCTCCGCGGCTTTCTTCGCTCGATCATCGCCTGTGCCTGTGCCGACAGCCATCAGCGCCGCCCCACCCTCGGACATGATCGCGCGCACATCGGCAAAGTCAAGATTGATCAGGCCGGGAATCGTGATCAACTCTGAAATGCCCTGGATGCCCTGGTGCAGGACTTCATCCGCCAGGCGGAAGGCATCCTGCAGGCTGGCGCGCTTATCCGCGATCTGCAGCAGGCGGTCATTCGGGATGGCGATCAGGGTATCGGCATGCTCCTTAAGCTTGCCGATGCCTGTCTCGGCCGACTGCGTGCGGCGCATCCCTTCGAACGTAAAGGGCCGCGTGACGACGCCAATTGTCAGCGCGCCGCTCTCCTTGGCGATCTGTGCGACAATCGGTGCCGCGCCGGTGCCGGTGCCGCCGCCCATGCCTGCCGTCACAAAGACCATATCCGAGCCTTTCAGCACGTTATACAGTTCATCTGACGATTCTTCGGCGGCTTTGCGTCCAACTTCCGGATCGCCACCCGCGCCCAGGCCGCGTGTGATCTTCTCACCGAGCCTGACGCGCGTGTTCGCTTTCGCCAGCATCAGGGCCTGCGCGTCGGTATTTACCGCGATAAATTCGACGCCCTGGATGCCCTCTTCGATCATGCGGTTGACGGCGTTCGATCCGCCGCCTCCCACGCCGATCACCTTAATGCGGGCGAAGGCTTCTGCTGGTCTTTCTTCGTGCTGCTTCTTGGTCGAGTCCATATCTACCTCCATCAAAAATTGTTTTTATGATGCTAACGACGGATTCCGTAGAAAAATCAAGATTTACTACGGGAACAACCTCATTCAGATCGTACTCGTTCATGCTGTCACCGATTCTGTGGTCTGCCACTATGGCAGGATCCGGCCAATCCATCTTTTGACAAAATCCATATTCTTTTCTCCTCTGGCGCGCCGGTCGCGTCCAACACCTAGATCATGATCCTGCATTGTCAGCGCCCATTGCAACAAGCCTACACCGGTGGAATACGCCGGTGAGTTCAATCGATCGACCAGACCCGATAAATTTCCCGGCTGTGCCGTGCGGACCGGCATCTTCAATACATCGGAGGCAACCCGTTTGATACCGGGCAGAGCAGAGGTGCCGCCGGTCAGCACCATGCCGGCCGGCAAAAGCCCGTCATAGCCGGAGCGTTTGATCTCCTGCAGCGTCAATGAAAAAATCTCTGCGATACGGGCTTCGATGATGTGCGCCAGGTCCTGGCGGTTGATCTGCACAGGCCGGTCCTCTCCGAACGGCCGGATCGAAAAATATTCCTCAGGGCCCACACCCGAGCGCACTGCATATCCCTGCTGCTTCTTTACATCTTCGGCCTGCTCAAACGGCAGCCGCAACCCGTGCGCAATATCCTGGGTCACATGATTGCCGCCGATCGCCAGCACCATCGTATGCCAGACATCGCCGTTGACATAAATCGCTAGATCTGCGGTGCCACCACCGATATCGCAAATCGCCACGCCCATCTCACGCTCCTGCTCGGTCAGCACCACTTCGCCGGAAGCCAGCGGATTGAGTACAAACTGTTGGATCTCTACCCCCGCCGCGCCGACAGACTGGCGCAGGTTGTCCACCGTCGCGCCTGAAGCCGTGATGATGTGCGCTTCCACTTCCAGGCGATAACCGCGCATCCCTTTTGGGTTGCGAATGCCGTCCTGCCCATCGATGGTAAAGCCGCGCTGGATCACATGGATAATCTCGCGGTCATATGGGATCGCCACGGCACGCGCCTGAGAGAGGGCATGTTCAACGTCATATTGCTCGATCACATCCCCATTCAGGGCCGCTGCGCCCCTGCTGTTCACCGAGGAAACATGCGCGCCTGCCATACTTACCAGCGCAGATGTGATCTCCAGCCCGGATGTGGATTCCGCCTTTTTGACGGAGCGTGTAATCGCCTGTGAGGCTGCAGCCAGATCCACGATAACGCCTTTGCGGATCCCTTCCGAAGGCTCGATGCCCACGCCCAGGATGCGGATGGACTTGTCATCCTCCACCCGTCCGACGAGCGTGCACACCTTGGTCGTGCCAACGTCAATGCCTACGAGAATCTCTTCCATCATTGTTGACCTATCCTGTAATATGGTGCGGTCGGGTACATCACGTTGATCAGTACAGGCTGGATACCTCTTTGTGTCAATGAGTTCACCATCGAGTCGTATACGCGTACTTTCAACGCGACGTCCCTTGCGCTCGTTCCAAAATGGACGTTCCAGCCGCGCGGATCACTCCAGCCAAAGCCAAAGCTCGGGTCATAGAGGATCGGCGTATTTGGCGGGACGTGAGCCGCCAGACCTTTCAACGCCTGGACCATTTCAACGGAAATAAACGGTGCGGGAGTCAGTGCATCGCCGCCGCTTATTTCCACATTCGGGCCGGACAATGCCACGACCCAGATCAGCCCGGGCACCTCGCCGCGCGGCCGGAATGCAACGCCATCCTCCGAGATCCATGTATAACCGCCTCCCTGCTCCCAGCGGATGACCGGCCGCCGCTCGGTGATATGGACAGAAACGAGATTTGGTAAGGCCACCTCTACCTGCACGGAAACAAGTTCGGGATAGTGGAGCCGGAGGCGGGTCTCCAAATTCTCCGGGGTAAACAGAAAGATAGGCCGCCCGACGACATTCAATGCGGAGTTGATCTCTGCGGGAGACAGCAGCTCAGCACCGGTGATCTGTGCCTGCGTCACGCGCAGCTGGGGCAGGTTGAAGGCACCGTACAGGGCAGCCCCGAGCACGAGCACGAGCAGGAATGAGGGCACGCGGCCGCCCAGGCGCGGGCGCGGGATACTGAGGGAGCGCGCTTCTCTACGCGGCACGTGGAGCGCGATCTGAAAGCGGCGGCGGGCGCCGCTGGCACGCGCGGGTCTGCGGTTTTGCTTCGAGGCCTCCTGCCGCGTTGCACGCCTCGTCACCGGCGGCACCGGACGCGTGGCTTCAGTTGCCGCGCGTTCCAGGTGTCTCAGGTTCTCCCTGTCCCGGCGCCGGCGGACCAGCTCGGCGTGGCTCAGTTCCTTCTTCCGGCTCATGTGCCGCTCCGATAGGTATAGGATGTCCGGTCGCGCTCAGCCTTGCGTTCCAAGGCGAGTTCGATCAAACGATCGACCAGTCGGGGATACGGCAACCCGCTGGCTTCCCAAAGCTTGGGATACATACTGATCTTGGTAAACCCGGGAAGGCTGTTCAACTCGTTGAGATAGACCCGGTTCGTATCCTTCTCAACGAAGAAATCCACCCGCGCCATGCCTGCACAATCGATGGCCTTGTAAGCCCGCACCGCATACCCGCGAATACATTCACTGACTTCCTCAGGCAGTTCCGCCGGAATCACCAGCCCGGATGTGCCGTCGATATATTTTGACTCGTAGGAATAGAACTCGCGGCTTGGCAATACTTCACCGCAAACGGATGCAACAGGTTCTTGATTGCCCAGCACACTGACTTCGATCTCACGCGCGTTCCTGACAGCCTTCTGGATCAAGACCCGGCGATCGAAGGAGGCGGCTTCCATCAAGCCCTCCTGCAGATCGGAGCGATTGCTGCACTTCGTCACACCGACCGAGGAGCCAAGATTGGCGGGCTTTGTGAAAAACGGATAGTTGCCTAGCTTCTCGGCATTTTCGATCACGGAAAGGATATCGCTTTCGATCTCAGTCCGCAGGACGACCATCGTATCTACGACGGGAATATTGTTCGCAATCATTACATCCTTGAAGATGCCTTTATCCATGCCGACAGAAGAGCCGACGACGCCAGCGCCCACATAAGCAACCTTTGCCAGCTCGAAGAGACCCTGGATCGTCCCATCCTCGCCAAACGTTCCATGCAGAACCGGGAAGAAGACGTCCACATCGGCCAGCTTCGTAAGGGTTCCCTGCTGCAGGATATAGATGCCCGGTTGAGATGGATCCGGTGAGAGCAGGGTGTGATGCAATCCCTCCAGCGTACCGTTCTCAAATTTCCCGAGCACATCCTGACCGCTGAGCCACTTGCCCTCGTGCGTGATACCAACCTGCGTGACTTCATATTTGTTCGCATCGAGCACGGAAAGCACAGACCGCGCCGACATGAGCGATACCTCATGTTCGCCAGAACGGCCTCCGAAGAGGACGGCAACCCGGAGTTTGCGGTCAATGCTCATCATGTATTACCATTCACCGATCAGTTCGATCTCCAGCTCCAGCTCAACACCCTGTGTTTCCTTCACAGTCTGCTGCACCAGTCGAATCAGAGCGCGGATATCCTCGGCCTTTGTATCCTCATGGTTAATGAAGAAATTCCCGTGCAGGGGGCTGATTTCCGCGCTGCCAATGCGAGTGCCCTTCAGTCCCGCGGCCTCGATCAACCGTCCGGCATAATCGCCGTCCG
>DASTFG010000059.1:0-5774 GCA_035708785.1 Anaerolineales bacterium | reverse complement strand
TCTGAGGCTCTCATACAAACAAGTCCCGTGGCCATCGTGATTCTTGATCAGGATAACAAGGTTTCTTCATGGAATCCGGCTGCCGAAAAGCTGTTCGGCTATAGCCAAGACGAGGCGCTGGGTCACAGGATTATCGATCTGGTCACGAACGAAGAGACACGGACAGAATCCCTGGCGGTTGCCCGCCAGATCGTCCGAGGAGAACAGGTACATTTGATTACCCGGCGCAAGAGCAAGGATGGCAGGGAATTGGATGTGGAATTGTTTGCCGTCCCGGTGCTTCTGGATGAGAAATGGGTTGGGACTTTTGCCATCTACCACGACATTACAGATCTCAAACGGGCTGAGGCAGCCATCCAGGAATCGGAGCGCAGGCTGGCGGATATCATCAACTTCCTACCGGATGCCACGCTGGTCATCGACCATGAGGGCAAAGTGATCGCCTGGAACCGCGCCATAGAAGAGATGACCGACATTGCTGCAAAGGATATGATCGGTAAGGGCAACTACGAATATGCGATTCCCTTTTACGGCGAGCGCAGGCCGATCCTGATCGATCTGGTGCATCTCCCGCACGAAGAAATCAAGGAAAGGTATGCACACCTGCGATGGACAGGAGAAACTCTGACGGGAGAGGCCTATACGCCAGCACTAAAGGATGGCGGGCATTACCTGTATGCCACTGCATCCGCCCTGCATGATGCACGGGGCAATTTTGTGGGCGCCATCGAAACCATCCGTGATATTACCGAGCGCATGCGCGTGGAAAACGAATTGCGTGAGTCGAACGAAAAGCTGCGCTTGATCTTTGAGAACGCCTTCGACGGGATCAGCATCTACGAGGAGATCCCGAGCGAGGGGAGGCGTATCCTGGTGGAATGCAATGAGCGCTATTGCGAGATGGCGGGACGGAGCAAGGAAGAATTATTGGCCATCCAGGATACCCGCACGGTACAGCGTGACCTGGGAGTCAATACAGAAAGGTTCGGCTGGGAGCCGATTACTGCAGAAAAGGCGTTTTCGGGTGTTTTCTCGTGGGATCGGCCTGACGGCGGGGAGAATATCATTGAATACAATGCCGCTCCAACCCGCGTCGGGGAGCGTTATTTCACCATCGGTTTGGACCGGGACGTCACCGAGCGCAGGCACGCCGAAGAGGAACTGAAAAAGGCTCGCCTTTCTGCGGAACAGGCTAATCAGGCCAAGAGCACCTTCCTTGCCAACATGAGCCATGAATTGCGCACTCCGCTCAATTCGATCATTGGTTTTACGCGCATCGTTCGCCGCAAGTCAGAAGGCGTGCTCCCTGCAAAACAGACCGAGAACCTGGACAAAGTGCTCACCAGCGCCGAGCATCTGCTCAACCTGATCAACACGGTCCTGGACATTGCCAAGATCGAGGCGGGCCGCATGGATGTGCTCGCTGCCAATTTCAGGATCGGGGCGCTGATCGACCTGTGTGCTAACACCGCCCAGCCCCTGCTGAAGCCAAATGTGATCCTTGAAAAGCAGGTTGATGAAAGCCTCAATATTATTCATTCCGATCAGGACAAGATCCGGCAGATCGTTCTCAACCTTTTGAGCAACGCTGCCAAGTTTACGCATCAGGGCACGATCACGCTCGCCACCAGGCAGGATGGAGAAAACCTGCGTGTCTCCGTCAGCGACACGGGCATCGGCATCAGCGCGGATGCCCTGCCCCGCATCTTCAAAGAATTCCAGCAAGCCGATACCAGCACCAGCCGCCAATATGGCGGTACCGGGCTGGGACTCTCCATTAGCCGCAACCTGGCGCGCCTGCTCGGCGGAGATTTGATCGTAGAAAGCGAACTGGGCAAAGGCTCGAGGTTTACGCTGGTCATCCCGATCCAATATGGAGCGGGGCCCGCCTTTCACAGGGATCACGAGGTGGCTCCCGTTTCAGAGATTGTTCCCGCCCCCGGCCGGGCTTCGGCCAAAAAATGCATCCTGGTCATCGACGATGATCCGGATGCGGTGTACCTCCTGCAGGAGAATCTTGACCCGCAGGAATTCGAAATCATCGGCGCGCGCAATGGACAGGACGGCCTGCGTATAGCGCACGAAGGGCACCCGCAGGCCATTCTGCTTGATATCGTGATGCCCGGTGCGGATGGCTGGCAGGTATTGCATGATTTGAAAGCAGACCCTGCCACGTCAACTATTCCTGTTGTCTTTCTTACCATAGTGGACAAGAAAGCCCTTGGGCTCCAGCTTGGCGCGGCAGCTTACCTGCTCAAGCCGCTCGATCCGGTTGAGGTCAGGGATACCCTTAACCGGGTCATCGGAAGGACACTCCACCGGCCGGCGCGCGTGCTCCTTGTGGATGATGATCCAGACGTCGGCGATATGTTGCGCCAGTTCCTGCCGGAGTCGGATTTCGCCCTCGAGTCCGCGCGCGATGGCGAGTCAGGTCTTCGGGCGATCGAGGCGAACCGTCCCGACATCCTTCTGCTGGACCTCATCATGCCGCGCCTCGACGGGTTAGGCGTCATCGAACGCCTGCACGCCGATCCGAAGATGCGCGACCTGCCGGTTATCGTCATCAGCGCCAAGGAATTGAGCGCGGCCGAAGCGGCGCGGCTGAAAAAGACCGTCGCCGTCGTCATGCAGAAGCAGGGTTTGGAGGGGGAGAAGCTGGTCAATGAGATCAATAAGCTGTTGAAGTCGGAGAGGCTGCCGGCATGAAAACCATCCTGATCGTCGAAGATATCGAGCTCAACATCGACCTGCTCGTCCAGATCCTCGAGGAGGATTACAACCTTCTGGTCGCAAAAGACGGCGCACAGGGAGTGACGCTCGCCGAGGAAAGCAAGCCCGACCTGATCCTCATGGATATTTCTCTGCCCCTTATGGATGGCTATGAAGCCACGCGCCGGATCCGCAAGACCTTTCACACGTTGCCGATAATTGGTCTCTCTGCTCACGCCATGCAGGGCGACGACGAAAAAGCCAAAGCCGCGGGCTGCACCGATTACCTGACCAAACCCGTGAACGAGGATCTGTTGCTAAAAAGAGTGAAGCAATATTTGGGATAACACCTCATGTCCAAGCCTACCATACTCATCGTAGACGATGAACCGTTCAATGTGGACTATCTGGAGCAGGAGCTCGAGGAACTTGACTATCAAACAATCTCTGCTGTTAACGGCCAGGAAGGGCTTGATAGAGCGAGGTCGGGTTCTCCGGACCTGATCCTGCTGGACATTATGATGCCAGTGATGGATGGTTTTGAAATGCTGGCGCATCTTAAAGCCGACTCCTGCACCCGCGACATCCCTGTCATTGTGATTTCGGCCAACAATGATATGCAGAGTGTGGTGAGAGGCATCCGGTTGGGCGCCGAGGATTATCTTCCCAAACCATTTGAGCCGACTCTACTGTATGCCCGCATCTCATCCAGCCTGGAGAAGAAACACCTGCGAGATTTACAGCAGCTTTACTTGAAGAGTCTGGAGCGTGAACTGGAAATCGGGCACAACATTCAACAGGGCTTTCTCCCATCTCATCTGCCGGAATTGAATGGCTGGGATATCGCTGCCTATTTCAAAGCTGCACACGAGGTGGCGGGCGATTTTTACGATGCGTTTCGCCTCCCGGATGGAAACCTGATCTGTGTGGTCGGCGATGTGTGCGATAAGGGCGTGGGCGCGGCCCTTTTCATGACCCTCTTCCGCAGCCTGATCCGGGCGACATCCCTCACCGACCTCTTTTGCAGTGGGACGGACATAAAAACGTTAACGCCCGCTGAGCGCGTACGCCATGTGATTTCCTTTACCAACAATTACATCGCCGAAACGCACCTCGAGGCAAATATGTTTGCCACCGTCTTTGCCAGCATCCTCAATGTTCGGGATGGCAAACTTACGTATGTCAATTGCGGAAACGAGCCGCCCATTTTATTTGGAAGCGGAGAAACCGTGACCGTCCTCCGGCCAACTGGCCCGGTGGTGGGCCTTTTCCCGGACACTGATTTTCGCCCAAGGGAGATTTCCATGGAGAAGGGCGACCTGTTGTTGGCTTTTACCGATGGAATCCCGGATGCCCGCAACCCCCAGGATGATTCATTTGGCAACGAGCGCCTGCTCGAATGCCTCAAAGGTGGCCTGACTACCGCTGCCGGATTGTCGAGAACCATCGAGGAACAGCTCCATGAATTTATGGGTCCCGCGCAGCAGTTTGACGACATCACCCTGCTGGTGGTGGGAAGAGGCGCGTAGCATATTCCAAAGGCTTCCTTGCTTCTGGCGGCTTGTACGCCGCTGACGGCGACACCCACCCCCCTCCCATCCTCACCGAGGAGCCGAGCATCCCGGTTACGGGAGTTGCCGTCGTTCAGAGTGTGGAGATCCAGATCTTGGAATCAGACCCCACCGAGGTCAATGCGATTGTGCGCGGGTAGCTACCCGACGCCGGCTGTACGACCATCTCGTCCGTCGATAAAGTGCGGGGCGGCGACACCGTGCTGTGACACAGCTCAAACTTTCGGCGCGGGCATATTATCGCATCCGGAAGCTGGCGCGTACAATTGTGGACCTGGCGGGGTGTGAAGAAATTCAATCTGTGCATCTGGCGGAGGCGTTGCAATATCGACCGAAGTTGATGGTGAGCTATACATTGATTCACCTGGTCTGATAGTAGGTGGAGTCTCCAGTCACTTCGCGGTGGGGACGCCAGGTCAGCTTTCGCAACGAGGACCGGGATGCGCCTGTCGATGCAGGTGACCGGGGGTATCAAACTGCAGTATGCCCCTTGTCCCATCTTTCACAAAATTGACTTTTTTTTCAGAAGGCTTATACTAGTTTATAAGCTCCAAATTGTCTTCATCTCTCTTAGAAATAGATCATGGCGGGGATTAGCCTGTTTGAAGAGAGCCAGCACACCTTTTACCGTTAATGTGACATTCTTACTCTAAACTGTCAAAAAGCGAAAAACGCCAGATATAGGCTGTTCTCTTTAGGCTGCCTGTTAAGCTCATAGTTGGCCACCAAGGAGAAAAAGAAAAATGATTCTTGTCTTAGCGTTCTGCTCATCCTGGTGCTGGATGATTATCACCTGCTCGTCGCAATAGAAAACACAAATGCGTCCCACAACTGAACTCCAACAAAGCCAATTGAGCCTATCCCTGCCAGTTGCGACCCAGAATTCCCCCATCGCATATGGATTGGGATCATTTGGGCTGGAATCCCTCTATAACGTGTTTGCGGGTTTTTATATGTTTTACTACATCGATGAGCTCGGGCTTGCCGTCGCGCTGGCAGCGATCATCAATGTCATCTATGCGGTCTGGGACGCGGTCAACGATCCACTGGCGGGATTCCTCTCGGATAATACACGTACCCGCTGGGGAAGGCGGAGGCCATGGCTCCTGACCGTATTGCCATTCTACGTGGGTATCCTGGTGCTGGTTTACGCGGTGCCTAAACCCTTCCTTCAAGGAAATGCATTATTCTGGTATGCATTGTTGATATTTATCCTGTTCGAAGCGGCCTATACGATTATGTCGGTTAACTACAAAGCGCTCTTTCCGGAACTCTTCCAGGGTCTCCGGGAACGGGCGCACGCAAGTTCAACCTACCAGGGTCTTGGCATGCTTGGCGAGCTGGTCGGGTTCGCTATCCCACCTTTTATTTATGCCAAGTTCGGCTTTATTCCGATGGCAATTAGCTTTGCCGGGGTTGCTGGTATTGCACTCTTCCTGGGGATCATCCGAAATCAAGAAGACCCAAGAGCCTTGGAAGCGCCCCCATTGGATC
>DASTFG010000058.1:0-2994 GCA_035708785.1 Anaerolineales bacterium | reverse complement strand
GATCCGGTCCACCAGGCCGATCCGCGCCGAATCCGCGGGGACGAATGACCCAATCTGCGCCATCAGAACGATCAACGCAGTCTGGCGCAGATACGTGCTCTTTCCACTCATGTTCGGCCCCGTGATGACGCGCACGAGCTCACCTTTTTCGAAGATGACATCGTTGGGCACGTAGCGTTTGCCGCTCAGATATTGCTCGACGACCGGATGCCTGCCCTCGTGGATTTCCAGCTCGTTCCCCTCATGGACCTCGGGCCGGATGTAACCGGCGAGCGCGGCTGTCTCCGCCAACGCAGCCAGCACATCCAGCACGGCCAGCGACCGGGCGATCTGCAGGAGCCTGAACGCGGACTTTCCGGTAACCGCGCAAGTTTCCTTGAACAGGCGCAGCTCGATCTCGCGGATGCGCTCCTCTGCGTTCAGCACCAGCGTTTCATATTCCTTCATCTCGGGCGTGATAAAGCGCTCTGCGTTGACAAGCGTCTGTTTGCGAATGTAATGCTCAGGGGCCTTATCGGCCGCGCCGCGTGAGATCTCGATGTAATAGCCGAAGACCTTGTTGTAGCCGACTTTCAGTGTCTTGAGACCTGTCCGTTCACGCTCGACGGACTCAAGGCTGGCGATCCAGTCGCGGGCGTGCTTCGACGCCTCGATCACAGAATCCAGTTCTGAGGAATATCCCGGGCGGATCACGCCGGTGTTCTGGAGCGTGGCGGGCGGGTCATCGTCGATGGCGGATTGCAGCAAAGAGACCTCGTCGTCTGCTGCCTCAAGCTTCGGCAGGGGCGGCGACTGGCTCTCTCCGATAATATCCAAGATCCCCGGCAGGCGCGCAAGCGTGTCGCGCATGGCGACCAGGTCGCGCGGCTGGGCGAAGCCTGCCAGGACCCGGTTGACCAGCCGCTCGAGGTCGGCCAGAGGCTTGAGCGCGGCGCGGACCTCGGCTCGTTTCATGCCATCCTCGAAGAGGTATTGGACTCCGTTCTGTCTGCGTTTGATCCTGTCTGCATCGAGCAGCGGCTGGCTAACCCACTGGTGGATCAGCCTCTTTCCCATGGGCGTCATGGTGCGGTCGAGTACGCCGAGCAGGGAGCCCTTACGCTCGCCGCGCAGGGTTTCCTCCAGCTCGAGGTTTCGACG
The DNA here is from genome assembly GCA_035708785.1 of Anaerolineales bacterium. Classification (GTDB taxonomy): domain Bacteria; phylum Chloroflexota; class Anaerolineae; order Anaerolineales; family Villigracilaceae; genus Defluviilinea. The sequence continues at coordinate 1,854 of DASTFG010000058.1, read as the reverse complement.
CGTCGCGCTGTCAAGGGTCATAAACTCGTTGATCCTGTAGGAGCGCAGGCCGGTCAGCAGGGATAACGAGTCGGGTTGGGTCTCTTTCAGATACTGGATGATGGCGCCAGCCGCGCGCACGGAAAGGCCTTGACCTTTCAGGCCGAAGCCTTCGAGCGTGGAGGCTTTGAAATGAGCCAGCAGGCTTTCTTCGCATTTGCCCGGCTCGAACCTCCAGGCCGGGTAAGCCGTCGTATGGCCCTGGACGCCGTCGTTGAGTGTCTGGTTATCGGGGTACAGGATCTCGGCCGGATGTAGACGCGTCAGCTCGGCGCGTAGAGCTTCCAGGGGAAGCTCCGTGACGGCAAACTCTCCGGTGGTGATATCGGCATAAGCAATGGAGGCCGCCGGATGGGTGCCATCGGAATTACCCGTCGTAACGACCGCAGCCAGGTAGTTGTTTGCGTCGCCCGGCAGAAGCCCCGGCTCTGTGACGGTTCCGGGAGTCACAATGCGAACAACTTTGCGCGGGAATAGTCCCTTGACGGGCGTATCGCCGATCTGCTCGCAGATGGCGACGTGATAGCCTTTTTCGATCAGGCGCGCAAGGTAATTCTCGACTGCGTGATAAGGAATGCCGGCCAGCGGCGCTCGCACCCCCTTGCCGACCGTACGGGAGGTCAGGACGATATCCAACTCGCGGGCCGTGATCTCGGCATCTTCGTCGAAGGTCTCATAAAAGTCGCCGAGCCGGAAGAACAAAATGGTGTTAGGATATTCCCGTTTGATATCGAGATATTGCTGGCGGCTGGGACTGACATCGTGGTTAGGCATAGTGTGATTTTACACGTGTTGCTGCAAACATAAAAGAACGGCGCTGTGCGGGTAACGGTTCCTGATTCTAGCACAAATTTTCTAGGAAAGAATATCTGTGTCGCCCGTATGCCAGCGGAAGGCCTCACGGCATGCTTTGGTAAAATAGGGTGTTCCCTGCGAAGCGCAATTGAAGTATAACCCTGGGATTACGAGCCGCTCTTGCCAGAAATGGCTTTCCTGCGAGCGAGCAAATGAACAGAAACCAAAAGGATATATGATATCTTTATCTTCAGCACGGAGATATGAAGATGGCTGACAGTCCGTATAAGCGTCAAATGGCAATCGAAGACTTCCACACGGCGCGGAAGAAGGCGGCGGTACAGGAAGTCCTGGCGAGGCTGACAGGAAAGTCCACGAATCTTCTTTCCTACGAGGAAGTGGCCGAGAAGCTGAAACTTCAGGGCCGCACGGAGCGCGGCGTGCAGCATATCCCGCTCGATGCGATTGTGGGCAGCGTCGGCCGCTACACGGATTTCACGCGTACCTTCCTGCCGCGCAAAGCTGACCAGCAAGACCGCTGGGCAGGCGTCAAAACCGCGATGGAAGCCGGCGCCGGGCTGCCGCCGATCGAAGTCTATAAGGTGGGTGATGCCTATTTCGTCATAGACGGGAATCACCGGGTATCCATTGCCAAGCAGGAGGGATTTACGTCCATCGAGGCGCGCGTGATCGAGGTCCGGACCGATGTACCTCTTACACCCGATATTCAGCACGACGATCTGATTATCAAGGCCGAGTACGCAGAATTCTTAAGGGCGACCCGCATCACGGGTCTGCGCCCGAATGTGGACTTAAGCGTGACGATCCCAGGCCAGTATGACAACCTGATGCGTCAAATTAATCTGCAAAAGTTTCTGCTGGCGGACGAGAGTCAGAGCGACATCTCGCTCCAGGAGGCGGCGGCAGCCTGGTACGACAACTATTACATTCCCCTGGCCGAGATCATTCGCGATCGCGGGCTTCTGCACTGGTTCCCAAACCGCACGATCACCGATCTCT
>DASTFG010000057.1:0-2623 GCA_035708785.1 Anaerolineales bacterium | reverse complement strand
ACCACTACGCCGTCTTCCTCGACCGGGCAAAAGTGCTGTTCCTGATGACAGATCGTGCGCTGGGCTTGTCCCGACCCGTAGGGACAACCCGTGGGACGGGAAATGTGAAATTCGATAACCCCGCCGAGGCTGAATTCGCTTTGATCGTTCAAGACGCTTATGCCTATGTGCTTGTAGACGATGAGGACGTAGGCGAATATACGCTGGCACAAAGCCGGTCTCTGCGCGGCAACCTGGGATTGACCGTGCTCTCAGGCACCAACAAGGATTATGGCACTCGCTGTGAAATGACAAATCTTCACCTGTGGATACCTGAAGATTAAGTAGAGAACAGTAAGACAAACGAGCCAAGCGACCAGCCTCCCCGTGTGATGGGGGAGGCTGGTCGCTTCTTGTTCGCTCGCAGAAGGACGCTTGAAGCCATCCGTTTCATATTGTGCTTTTTGCCTGATTGCTGTATTATCTGGACATTAACCTGTCAAGGAGGAGAGGTGCAGAGAAAAAAACTAAATTACGTCATTTTATTCTTCTCAGCCCTTATTCTTATTTCGCTCGCCTGTGGAACTTCCCAGCCTACGCCTATTCCTACCAGTACAGCAGAGCCAACGACCACCAGCACCCTTGTACCCACAAATACTCTTCCGCCATCCGTGACCCCCCAACCTACGGAAACGCCGAATCTTGCAGCCACAGCGCGCGCAGAAGAGCTGAACGCCGAAGTCCAGACCTATTTCGATAACGGTTATCTGACCACTACGGATGGCACGATCAAAGAGCTTGAGGATTTCAGCTATGAGTGGGCGCAGCTCGGCTGGTACAACTGGCTACCTCTTCAGGAAGAGGCCAGCGATTTCTTCTTAAGCGCCCACTTCAAATGGGACTCCGCCTTTCAAAACTCTGATGTTTCGGGCTGCGGCTTCATTTTTTCATTGCAGGACAATGATGATCACTATGCTGTATTCCTCGACCGGGCCAAAGTTTTCTTCCTGATCACAGATCGCAGTCTTGGCTATTCAAGACCTGTAACACCGACGCGCGGAACGGGGCGTGTGGACTTTGATTACCCGGCTGAGGCGGACTTTACGCTGATTGTCAGAGACTACTATGCTTATGTACTTGTGGATGACGAAGTGGTGGGCGAATATACCTTGGCACAAAGCAGGCCCCTGCACGGTCACCTCGGGTTGACTGTGCTTTCTGGCACCAACAGAGATTACGGGACTCGTTGTGAAATGACCAACCTCCGTCTCTGGATACCCGATGAATAACGAGAACTGCGACCGGCGGTGAAAACTCTGATATCCCGCACCCGATCCCCGATGAACGCCTTGCCTTGATAACACCTGGAGTTCAATCTCGGACTCGCTCTCTGCATATCCCCTTTCAAATCCGCATAAGGGGGTGTATCATATTTGCGGTGAACTTTCATTGAGGTGTACTAGGAGCATTGCATGTCCAACCCGGCGCTGACGGAAGTACTGGCAAGCTACGTACCAAAACTCATCCAAAGTCGGATCATTGCTGACCCATCGCCCATCGAATCACCTCAGGCCGAGGAAATTTACGCATCCCTGCTGTTTGCTGACATCTCAGGTTTTACACTTCTCACGGAACGGCTGGCGGAGAAGGGCCCGACCGGCGTAGAGACCCTGGCGCGCATCCTGAACGAATATTTCGGACAATTGATCGATATCATCCACGATTATGGCGGGGATGTGGTGAAGTTTGCAGGCGACGCGGTCATCGCCGTATGGCCGATCGTTTCAGATCTGGGAATGTCTGAGTCCATTTCGCGGGCGGACCACTGGCAGTGGACGATGCGCGCCGCTGAGTGCGCGATCGAGATTCGTGAACGCCTGACCAATTACAGAGCAGAAGACGCGAACCTGTATCTTAAACTTGCGATCAGTACGGGAAAGATCAATACCGCTCATATAGGCGGCGTGTTCAACCGCTGGGAATTTCTGCTGACGGGCACTCCGCTTGTGGAGCTGGGTATCGCCAACAATCTCGCCAAGGCGGGTGAAATCCTCGTTACGCCTTCAGCATGGAAATTGATCAGGAATGACTGTTATGCCCAGCCACTTATGTTCGAACTCAAAGACACGATCGCACAGGGTGGACGACTAGAGGGGCTGAACAAACCATCTTCGATTTTCAGCTCAGGCAAAAAGCTCAACATCCCCGTTGGCGTGGAGAGTTCATTGCGGCCCTACATCCCGGGGGCGATCATCAATCGCCTGACCGCAGGCCAGAGCGGCTGGATCGCGGAATTAAGACGCGTGACCGTTCTCTTCATTAATTTACCCGACCTGGATCAGGATACGAAATTGGACTTTGCCCAAAATATCGCGCGCTTGATCCAGCGTGCCGTGTATCGCTATGAGGGCAGCATTAACAAGATCAATGTGGACGATAAGGGCATCACGATCGTTGCCGCGCTGGGGCTTCCGCCTTTCGCTCACGAAGATGATCCTGCGCGTGGTGTTCAGACAGCGCTCCTGCTCCGCAAGGAATTGACGAACCTGAACGTCCGCAGTTACATCGGCATCACAACCGGCCGTATTTTCTGCGGATCGGTCGGAAACGATTCGCGCCGGGAATATACCATCATTGGGAATGC
>DASTFG010000056.1:0-4817 GCA_035708785.1 Anaerolineales bacterium | reverse complement strand
CGAAACCACTCCCTTCCAATGATGTCGTATCCGCATTGGGGCCGGTCATGCAGGATGCATTGATCCGTGTCTTGAACGGCGAACAGCCCGAGGCCGTGGCCGGAAGTGTGGTCGAGTCGTTGAGATAAAGAATCCTTCTAGCGCTTAAATCAAACCCAGGCCCACAACATCCACAGACCAATCATCACCAATCCGATTAAGAACCGGACACCAAAAGCCCAGCCCCAGCCGACCATATAGGCTTTTGTTGAGTCGATGGCAGCCTCCTGATTCTTCAATCTTCGGCTTTCTGCCAGGAATAATGCCACCGGCGCCGCGGCCAGACCAACGATGGGTGTAAAGAAAATGCTTGCAACCAGGCTCGCCGCGAAGGCAAACAGGATAGAGCTCCACGGGATGTATTTGTCGCGCATTTTGCGGGCGATAATCAGGTTATCCGCGATGTTGCCGACGAGCATCAGGAGCGTAATTAACCCGAAAAGGAACCATTCCCAACCTGTCATTTGTCCCGCCCCATTCTGGAGGAGCGCGTAGACCAGCGTCGCCAGCCACATCACGACCAGGCCGGGAAAGATGGGCATGATCAATCCGATCAGCCCGATGAACATCACAAACAGGGTCAGGGTCTGCAGTAAGATTTCAAGCCAGTCTGGCATATGTTCCTTAGATAACCTTGCGAAGACTGTAACCATCTTAGCCTTCGCAAGGTTTGACTATTTGATGACATTCACGCCGCCCATCCACGGACGGAGCACCTCAGGTACGGCGATCGACCCGTCTGCCTGCTGGTATTGTTCCATCACGGCGATCAGCGTACGGGGGAGTCCGAGCCCCGAGCCGTTGAGCGTATGCAGGAAGCGCGATTTACCTCCATCCGCGGGGCGGTACTTAATATTCGCACGGCGCGCCTGGAAATCGCGCACGTTCGAAACCGACGAGACTTCCAGCCATTCGTTGCAGCCTGGCGCCCAGACTTCGATATCATAAGTGATGGCCGAACCAAAACCGAGGTCGCCTGTACAGAGCTGTTTCACTCGATAGGTAAAACCCAGCGCGGCGCAAGTCGCTTCGGCGTCTTCGCGCATTTTCTCGAGCAGGGCATCCGACTCTTCGGGCCTGGCGTAGACATACATTTCGACCTTGTCGAACTGGTGGCCGCGCTTGATGCCGCGCACATCTCGTCCCGCGCTCATCTTTTCCCGGCGGAAGCAGGGCGTATATCCGGTGTAGAACAGAGGCAGCTGCGCCTCGTCCAGGATTTCGTCCATGTGCAGGCCGGTGAGCGGTACCTCTGCGGTCGGTACAAAGTACAGATCCTCCTCATGATCCTTGTAGAGGTTGTCGGCGAATTTCGGAAGCTGGCCTGCGCCGAAAACCGTTGCCGTCCGCACCATGAAGGGAAGATACTGTTCCGTATATCCCTGCCGGATATGCAGATCGAGCATGAAGGCGATCAGGGCGCGCTGCAAACGCGCGCCCGCGCCGCTCAGGACGTAGAAACGCGAACCCGTGATCTTGGTGCCACGTTCGAAGTCGAGGATCCCGAGCGCGGGCCCCAGGTCCCAATGGGCCTGGGGCTCGAAGTCGAACTCCGGCAGCTGGCCAACGGTTTTGATAACGACATTCTCATCCTCCGAAGCGCCTACGGGCGTGCGTGCATCCGGGATGTTGGGCAGGGCCGCCATCAACGTATTGAGTTCGGCTTCGACTTCGGCGACTTCCTTATCGAGCGCCGTAATTTTGTCTCCTAGTTGGCGCATCTCGGCGATCTTCTTTTCGCGTTCGGCGGCATCCTTCATCCTGCCAATCTCCTTGGAGACCGCGTTGCGCTCCGCTTTGAGCGCCTCTACTTGCGTGAGGAGTGCGCGGCGTTTCTCATCCAGTTTCAGGATCTCTTCTATAGGCGAAGGGTCCATCTGCCGGTTCTTGAGCCCCGTCCGGACAAGATCAGGCTGCTCACGAATCAAATTCAGGTCTAACATGTTGCACCTCCATGCGGAATAGAATACGCCCCCGGTCCGTTTGCAGGACGAGGGGGCGTCTCGTGGTGCCACCTGCTTTACCCCCACCGTCCCGCATCCGCGGGACACCTCCTCCAAATTAGGAGGAGTTTGTATGCCATCCCAAAATCCAGAATCGAATTTGGGGGAGGCTGGGAGGGGGTCTCTCCGAGTGCGCTATAACGGGCGCCCGCGACTCCCTTACAGTAGGTCGGATGGTCAATCCGACTTACTCCTGCGAGAGTGACTTTGGTGAAGGGGATTTCACCACCTACCCGACCGCCTCGCACAGTCCGGCGGCTCTCTGGACGGTTGAATGGTTACTTGGCTTCACGCTGTCTTATTGGGCGTGATTATACCCTTCCGGGGAAGGGTGTCAAGCAGGATGTCTCCCATATAATTCGAGTATCATAGCAGAATGGAGAAGCGATGTTAACTCAGATGCAGAATTATCCCAGGCTCGAATCCACGGATGTGCGCGTCGTCGGCAAACGAAAACAGGATGGCATCGAAAGCCAATGGTGCGGAACGGCGCCGTCTGTCTTCTTGTGGAAACACTTTGGTCCGATCCCGATTTCTTCATGAAGCGGACGCAGTACGATGATCTGCAGAACTCAATCTCCAGCTTCCCTTTTCTTTCAATTTGCGACAGAGGACCCACACGTACCGCGCGAACGCGCCAAAGAGTTCTTTGCAGCCGCGCAGGAGCCAAAAGAGGTGAGGTGGTACCGGGCCGGTCACGGTCTCAATGAAGAGGCGGCCCGGGATCGAAAGGCCTGGCTGAAAGATAAGCTCAGCCTAAAGTAAAAGATATGGCGCCAGCAGGCGCTATTTTGTTTCAGCGGGATGCAGGCGCCATAAATATATGAACTTACGTATAGCAAATGTGGTATATTTTGGCAAGGAGAGAAGCATATATGAATGAGCGCATATTGATCATCGAGGACGATCAGCAAATCTTGAAATTACTGCAGCGGGGCCTTGCCTATGAAGGCTATACCGTCGATACTGCCACCGACGGCCGCATGGGCCTGATCCTGGCGCGTGACCATACTCCCGATCTGGTGATCCTCGATTGGATGCTTCCCGGCATGGATGGGCTGGAAGTCTGCCATCGTTTGCGCACGGGTGGCTCTATCCCGATCCTGATGCTGACCGCCAAGGACACGGTCCAGGACCGCATCCAGGGTTTGGACGCGGGCGCGGACGACTATATGATCAAGCCGTTCAATCTGGACGAATTGCTGGCGCGGGTGCGCGCCCTCCTGCGGCGGACACAGCCCGAGCGGGTGCCCGTCTTGAAATTCGCAGACCTTACTTTGGATACGGGCTCCAGGCAAGCCTCTCGCGGTAATCGCTCCATCTCCCTGACGGCGAAGGAATATGAACTGCTCGAGTTGTTTCTGCGCCATCCCAAGCAAGTGCTGACCCGAGAGGTGATCTTCGATCGAGTCTGGGGATATGACTTTGGCGGTGAGAGCAACGTGCTGGAAGTATATATCCGTTATCTGAGGCAAAAACTGGAAGGGGAAGGAGAACCAAGACTGATCCATACGGTTCGGGGGGTTGGATACGTTTTGCGTGAAAATCCGTAGCTAAAAACCATTTGAACGCGAATCACCACAGGAGGCTGTGTTATCTCCATCGCATCCTAGGTGTTGTCTCCAAGGGCTCGCGCTGATCGTTTGCTTATGTCTCTCCGCCTCCGACTGACCCTTTTGTACTCGACGCTCACCGGGGGCATTTTACTTGTCTTTGCCGCAGCCGTCATTATGGTCTTCAATGCGTTGCTCGTCGATCAAATTGACGGTAGCCTGGAAAGTGCTGCAGAGACGATTATCGGCAGGATGGAAGTCAATCCACTCGGTCAGGTGGAGCTCGATCTGACTTCGATCGACATCGGCTCAGATGTCTATGTGCAGATCTGGGGAATAGATCATAAATTGCAGTCAAGTCTCCGGACCCTGGATGATTTCGTCGACGAGCCATTTGATCCCAATGCCCTGGCGAACGATTTTCCCGTGTACCGCGATGTGCGGGTGGGAGAGCAACACCTCCGGGTGATCAGCATTCCTCTTTTGGATGGGGAGCGTAAGATCGCGGTCTTGCAGGTCGCTGTCCGGCTTTATATGATAGACCAGGCGCGCCTGGGTTTGACGAATATCCTCACCATCATCTGGCTGGTCTCGGTGCTGTTTACGGGTAATGCTGCCTGGCTGACCTTGGGCCAAACGTTGAAACCCCTGGAAGCGATCACGGGGACCGCAGAACAGATCAACCGCGCAGACGATCTCTCTCGCCGCTTACCCTACCATGGGCCCGAGGATGATGAGATCGGGAGTCTGGTTCGGGCTTTCAATCAAACGCTCGAGAGACTCGAGGCTCTCTTTACCTCACAGCAACGCCTCCTGGCAGATGTCAGCCATGAGTTGCGGACCCCATTGACGGTGATCAAAGGGAATGTGGATCTGATGCGCCGCATGAAGAGTCTCGATGAGGAATCGCTGATGAGCATCGATCAGGAAGCGGGACGCCTTACCCGTCTGGTGGGCGGACTGCTGTTACTGGCGCAGGCCGAGTCTGGAAAGCTGGCCCTGAACACGCAGCAGGTGGAGCTCGATCTGCTTCTCACCGAGGTTTTCCAGGAGATGACTATCCTGGCAGGCAGCAGAGTGCGGGTTCATTTGAACGAAATCGATCAGGTCTATGTGAACGGTGACCGCGACAGACTCAAGCAGGTGCTCATCAATCTGGCTGCAAATGCCATTCAATATACACCCCAGGGCGGCGAAGTCTTTTTGAGTCTGGAGAGAATCG
>DASTFG010000055.1:0-4804 GCA_035708785.1 Anaerolineales bacterium | reverse complement strand
CCGAACTTGGTATCGTTTGCCTGCTCGAGCGCGCTCTCGAAATCATCGCTGGCGATCACCGACGCAACCGGACCGAACGCCTCTTCCGAGACAACTTTCATCTCATCGTCGACCTCCGAGAGAACTGTGGGGTAATAGACTGTCCCTTCGCGTTTGCCACCGGTCAATACTTTCGCGCCCGAAGTCTGCGCTTCCTTGACCCACGACTCGATCCGGTCCACCTCCTTCGGATCGATCATCGGGCCGACGTCCACCCGCTCGTCGAGCGGATCGCCCACGACCATCGCTTCGGTAGCCTTGACGAACTTTTCGGAGAACGGCTCATAGACCTGCCTCTCGCTGTAAATGCGCTGGACAGAAATACAGACCTGCCCGGAGTTGTAGTACGCCCCCACGGCGGCGCGTTTGGCAACAAAATCCAGGTCCGCGTCGGGGGCGACCACGACCGGGGATGTATTCCCAAGCTCGAGCGTCACCTTCTTGATCCCGGCCACCGAGAGGATATGGCGGCCCACGTCCGGGCTGCCGGTAAAGGTGATCTTGTCCACGCGCGGGTCGGTTACCAGCCATTCGCCGACTGTCCCACCAGAGCCGACCACGAGATTGATCCCGCCTTTTGGAAGCCCTGCTTCGACGAGGATCTCACACAGCTTCAAAGCGGAGATGGGGGTTGTGCTCGCCGGCTTGAGGACAAGCGTATTGCCGGACGCGATCGCGGGGGCCACTTTGTGAGCAACGAGGTTCAGGGGAAAGTTGAACGGGCTGATCGCGGCGATCACGCCCACGGGACGGCGGGTCCAGAACCCGAAATAGCCTTCACCCGCGGGGACGGCATCCAGCGCGATGGTCTCGCCGTGCAGCCGCTTGGCCTCCTCCGAGGCAATGGTAAACGTGCTGACCGCGCGATCGACTTCCGCGCGCGCAAATTTGAGCGCTTTTCCGGCTTCGGCGGCGATCGTCCTCGCCAGATCGTCCGCGCGCTCGCGCATCAGCGTGGCAGCCCGGAACAGGATCTCTGCCCGCCGGTAAGCAGGCATATCGGCCATGACGTCTTCGGCGCGCTCAGCCGCCGCGATGGCCGCATCGACATCCTCGCGGCGGGCGACCGGCAGGGTGCCGACCGTCTTGCCGTCATACTTATTTTTCACTTCGAGCACCGATCCATCCCCCACCCACTGACCGTCGATCAAAAGTTTGTATTCCATCTGTGCCTCGAGAATATTTTCAGAAAATCCATTACCACGCGATCATGACATGCTTCGTGATCTGATAATCGCCCACCGCCTCCGCGGAGAGGTCCTTGCCAAAGCCGGATTGCTTGAACCCGCCATGCGGGGTTTCCGACGTGATCGGCAAATGATCGTTGACCCAGACCGTGCCGAATTCAAGCTGGCTGGTCAGGCGCATCGCGCGGCCTACATCCTTGGTAAAGACAGAAGCAGCCAGCCCATACAGCACATCGTTGCCGAGATGTAGAGCTTCAGCCTCACCTTCGAACTCCTGTATAGTAATGACCGGACCAAACACTTCGCTCTGCACGATCTCCCAGTCCTGTTCGACATCGCTGAGGACGGTGGGCTCGTAGTAATAGCCTTTGCCATACTCCTTGGGAATGGCACCCCCTGTCAGGACTCTCGCCCCCTGAGACCTCGCCCGATCTACAAATCCGGAAACGCGCTCGCGCTGGATGCCGGAGATCAGCGGGCCCATCACAACCTCATCGTCGAATGGCAGCCCAACCTTGACATTTTTCATCGCCGCAACGACCGCTTCGCGCATGACGTCCGCTTTCCCCTTTTCCACATAAACGCGGGTCGCAGCCGTACAATCCTGCCCTGTGTTAGCCGTTGCCGCAAAGGAGGCTTTCGCCGCGACCAGCTCAGGGTCCGCGTCGTCGAACACGATGAACGGCGCCTTGCCGCCGAGCTCGAGATGGACGCGCTTGAGCGTATCGGCAGCAGTTTTCATGACACGCTTGCCCGTGCCGGAAGAACCCGTCAGACAGACCATGCGGATATCCGGATGCTCCACGATCGCCTGCCCGGTATCGTTGCCGCCGGTGATGATGTTGACCACACCGTCGGGGATGCCCGCTTCCTTCGTTAACTCCGCAAGCATAAGCGTAGTGAGAGGAGTGCCAGGGGCCGGCTTCAAAACGATCGTACAGCCCGCGGCCAGAGCCGGACCGAGTTTCCACCCGGCCATGTTCAGGGGATAATTCCAGGGCGTAATTTGCCCGATCACACCGACCGGCTCGCGTCGGTAGATGGATGTATAGCCCGCCATGAATTCGCCCGCATGCGAGCCATGCGTATCGCGGGCTGCGGTCGCAAAGAAACGCAGGTTATCGACTGTAAAAGGCACATCGCTTGCAAGACTGAGGAATTTATACGGCTTGCCCGTATTCTCGCTTTCCACCCGGGCGAATTCTTCTGCACGAGCTTCCAGTAAATCGGCCAGTTTCCAGATCGCCTTTGAGCGCTCACCCGGCGTTTTGCGGGACCAGCGCCCGTCATAGAATGCGGCTTTCGCAGCCTGGACAGCCCGATCCACATCCTCCCGGGAGGCATCCTGTACTTCGGCAATTTTCTGACCTGTGGCAGGATTCTCGATCGACATGCTCCCACCGCCCTGCGAATCCACCCACCCGCCGTCGATCCAAAGTTTATGTTCCATGCTGGCTTCTCCTTGCAGAAATTGACAGGGATTCTGGAATTATACAGTTCGGCCCATCTTTATTCAACACAGCGCTTCCGAATTGGACGGAAAATTAGCACCTTTCCAAGAGCGAACGTGCAAGGACCTGCTAGGGAGCTCTCAGCGCTTTTTCCTCTGGCTTCGGTTTCGAACCGATCTCCACGACCTGTACCTGGACCTGATATCGCTTTTCGCCAATCTGGATCTTGGCCATTCCATAATAACCTCTTGATCCTGTCTTGAACTGTTTTTCCGGGGCTGTCAAAATGCCGACGACTTTTTCATTTTCTTTGATCTCAATGGAATGCATGCTGATTCTCCTTGGATACCCGAGATTCTGAGCGCACCGGCGGCACACCACTGCTCGGATCATGATTTTCGTCAGGCAGCTTACTTTGTCATTTCCCTGATTCCATAGGGAAACCCGTACTCTTCCATCTTCTCCATAAACGGGACCGGGTCGAGGGCCTCCGGGCCAAGCACGCCCGCGCCTTTCCAGTGACCATGTTCGAGAAGATCCATAGCGATGACCGGCGTGAAGGCGGTCTGCGCCACCACCGCCTGGCATCCGCAGGTCTTCATGCACTCTTCATTGTCGGCCACCTGATAAAGATAGACCTCTTTTTTCTTTCCATCTTTTATTCCTCTAACCCACGTCCCCGCGCAAGTCTTGCCCTTCATTTTATCGCCAAGGTGAGCGGGGTCGGGCAGACATGCAGCCACCACATCGCGCGGCGCGACCATCACGCCCTTTACATTGATCTTTTCCTTATTGTCCAGCCCAAGCATGTGCAGCGTCTTGAGCACCTGGATGAACTGGTCCCCGAGCCCATATTTGAAGGTAACACGTGTTACTTGCAGCCAGCGCGGTACCAGCAGGACCTCCTCATGTTCCACGTTGACCACTTCGAGCTCCCCGATCCCTTCGGGGAACTCGAAAATCTCAGGCTCGGAGAACGGCTCTGTCGTAAACCACCCCTTGTCTTTCTCCCAGATAACCGGCGGGTTCAGGCACTCTTCGATCGTTGTCCAGATGGAAAAGCTGGGGGCAAATTCATAGCCGTCGATCGTAATGTTCGAGCCGTCGCGGATGCCGATCTCATCGATCTCGTCGAACAGATAATCGTGGGCATAACGTGCAAAGACATCGGCCATGCCAGGCTCTACGCCAAAACCCACCAGCGCTAACAGGCCTTTCTGCTCCCAGTCTCGGGATCTCTCGAACTGATAATCGCCAAGCTTGATGCCCGTCTTATGGAACGGGTCGGTGGGATGCGGCTCAGATAGACTCATTGCCATATCCAGGTAGTGGGTGCCGGCTTCATAAGCCGCATCGAAGATCTGCCTGTTGAACACCGGGTCAACGGCATTCAGGATCAGGTCAACGTTGTATTTCTTCGCCAGGGCCTCGATGCTTTTCTGATCGCCCGCGTCTACGAATTCGACGGGGAAGCACTCCCGATTCCCACGCTTTCTCTGCACTTCCTCCGCGCGCCTGACGTTGTAATCGGCAAGCACCATCAATTCCATCCACTCGCGCGGCTCGGCCATGGCCGCAATCGCCTCCCCGACTCCCCCCACCCCTACGAGTAAAACTCGCATAAACTCCTTTCGATTGGCTCCGCCTTCCGTCACCTTGCGGGGCGGACAAGTTTGTTTTGACGGCTCCCCATAAATTGAATCGGTGACAGCCACCATTGTCATGAGGTGACTGTCACCGTCCTAACGGTTATTGTTGGCCGATGGCGGCCTTGAACTCCGTCCAAATGCGGTCATAGAGTTCGGTGGCCTCACCTACATCTTCGATCCACTGCAAGCGAGCTTCCACTTCCGGAGGCGGGTAGATGGATTCATCAGCCAGCATATCAGGATCGATGACTTCCTTAGCGGCTGCATTCGGCGTGGCATACCCGACCCACTCAGCATTCTGGGCTGCGATATCCGGGAACTGAAGGTAGTTCATGAACACCATCGCAGTGTAGGCATTCGGCGCACCCACCGGCACAGCCATGTTATCCTGCCAGATGGTGCAGCCTTCCTCCGGGATCACATACTCGATCCCTTCCCGGCCGCCATAATCTGGCAGACCAGCCAGGATTGCATCACC
>DASTFG010000054.1:0-2641 GCA_035708785.1 Anaerolineales bacterium | reverse complement strand
TCCCGGCGGCGTTGAAAGAAAGCCCCTACCGGCCCCTCGGCGCCGGTCGCTGGACAACGCCGGAACTGTTCAGCCGGCTCAATCGTGAAGTGCCGCAGGGCTCGCCCATGACCCAGGTCCGTTCCAGCGTGCCCCTCTGGACGAAAGGGGACAAGAAGGACCTAGCAGGCCACGACGGCAAGACCATGCCCGCGGAGGCAAGGCGCGCCCTCGAAGAGCTCGGGATCGTCGAAAGGCCGCCTGCGCCGGATGAGTCTCCCTGGCGCCCGCCCAAGGATGCCCTGCGGCTCCCGGCGCTGAACGATCATCATATTACCCAGGCATACTTTCCTGTGGGTCTTGTCTTGCGCGCCTTTGCGCCGGATGTCGAGATGGTTTTCGTGCAGTTCATCAGCGGCGATCACCAGCCTTTCCTGCTGGATAGAGAGCATGGTCTGCTCAAGGCGGTTCATCCCGAAGAGCTGCGCGCCAGAATTTTGAAGGAGGGCATTCCAGCCGGGACCCACCTCTGGCTTGAATATGGAGGGCATGGACAATACCGTATTGCTCCCCGGCCGCTGCCCTTCAAGCGAATGGTTCCATGCAAGCTCGCCCAGCTTGCCAATCGCCGTCTGCACATCGACCATATTCAGATTTCCATGATGTACGAAGGCGACCCATTTCTTTTCAAGACAAATGCCAATGTGCATTTCGAAGAGATCGAAGCCCTGTTTGCCGAAGCAGGCCGTGTGGGCCTGAGCGTGCGGGATGCGTTGATCTATGGCATGCAGGAGCTCTGTGCAGCCGATCCGGATCGCCGGGCTCACCGGTCAGATCTATTCAACGCGGTCTTTCTCCAGCGGCTGTGTTCGCCTGAGGCGGTTTCGATCGTGCTTTACACGCAGCCGTGTTTCGAGCAGCTCGCAGGCGGCTATTTCCGCTACAAACCGCTGCCGGAGGCACCGGTGCGTCCTCCCCGTAAGACAAAAGATCGGCTCTTCAAACTGTGGGATCACCTGCTCTCTGATCTCGTCGCGCCTGATCCGCTGGCAGAAGAGCTGACGACCCTCGGCGGCCTGGAAGGTCGCTCTCCTGGTTTTCTCACATTTATTCCCGAACCCGAGCGCCCTCCCCATTTGAGCAGACCAGAGCCTTCCCCCCTTCCCGCAGAAGAAGCGACTGCGGAATCGGAGGCGTTTCCGGATCTGCCCCTTGAGGCTGCCGGCCCGGAATCGGGCTCATTCTCTTCGCCATTTCGTTGGGACCCAAAGCCTGCCTGGGCGGCTGTTCCGAGCGAGTCAAAGCCTCGATTCCCCAGGGCGGACAATACCGGAACGCGAGTATATGTATCCAAAATCCCCTTCCGCCCCTTGCACCGGCAGCCTATCCACCGGCGCATCTTTTTCTACCTGCAGAGCTGGCTGAGCAGGATGTTCGGGAAGATCGTATGACGGCCATTCACGATCAGAAACGCTTCGAGGAGGCGGGTTCGCCTGCTCGCCCAGAGGGACCGCGGGAGCCCCGGCTGCCAGATGTGGATCAGGCCGAAGTGATCTACTATGCTTATGATCCTCAAACCTATGAGGTTTTATGCCGTCCCGGCCAGCGATTGACTCAGAAAAAAGCCGGACGTTTGCAGGAGCTCGAGCTTTACGCGCACGTTGTCACTTTTGCTGGCGGGTGATATCTGGCGCCTGAAAGGTGTTCGCTGTTCTTTTCCAGGTGCTGCCTCAATGGACAAGGCTGAAGCTCCAGCCGTCCAATGGTTCTTCCTCTGTCCCGGAGGCGATCGGGATGGTCGTGCCGTCCAGGCTGCCCAGAAAAAGCCCGGAAGGTTCGAGCTCCGTGAACAAAAAGCGGTCGCGGTCGACCCACTCGATCCCGTTGATAATGTGACCGTCTCCTTCGAGATGAATCGGATCTCCACAGACCTGGGATGAATTCGCCGCGTCTGGGCAAAGCCGGAACAGGTTTCGGTCCTTGAGTACAAACGCCTCCCCGCCAGGCGACCAGTGTACGTTGGCGTAGAACAGCTCGAGACCGGATAACATCGCCAGCGGGCCAACGTCAGCGGCCAGAGGCAGGATGCGGTAATCGTCCGCCTCGATCAGGCCATCGCCGTCCAGGTCCTGGAGGAATGCCATAAGCTTTCCATCCGGGGAGAAGGTGACCGAGCTGCTGTGACTGTCCGTCAACTCTGCCAGTGATTGGGCCGGGGAACCGTCCATGGGCACGAGCCAGATGGTGTAGTTCAAGATGAAGATGGATTCGCTTTGCATGGGGCCGGTAAATACGAAGGCGTTCGAATCTTGAGTCCAGACACCGGAGGGGAGGAGCACGGCATCCCCGGCTCCTACCTGCGGGTAAGTCATGACAGCCTGGCGCCAGTTACTCCCGTCGGCGTTGATGAAACTGAGGGCGGTGCTGCTGATCAATGCGATCTGCTGGCCGTCAGGCGATATCACAAAGCGCCAGGCATTGAGGAACGGCGTGTCCGGCATAATGTCCGCGGCAAGGACGGTGTCTGCGCCGCTATCTGCATCGACAACATAAATATCTTTGGAATTTGTAAATCCCTGGCCCGGGGCGTAGAATTCCACCCCGCTGTAGACCAGGCGATGCGTCCCGGGAATCCACTCGATCTGGGCAAAGCCGGCCGAAT
>DASTFG010000053.1:0-5969 GCA_035708785.1 Anaerolineales bacterium | reverse complement strand
CCTACGGCATGGCGACCTTCTATTCCATGCTCTCCTTTGAGAAGCGGAAAAACATCCTGCGCGTCTGCGATGGTCCTGTCTGTTGGCTGAAGAGAGCCGGTAAACAGTTATCAGTGTCCGGTGATCAGCTGGTAAATGAGTGGGCAAGTGCGATGCCAGGCTTCAGTGTGGAGCGAACATCGTGTTTAGGATTATGCGATAGAGCGCCCGCAGTCCTCATCAATGATGAACAGGCCGGGCCGCTCGCGCCCACAGAGGCCAAGAAAGTGGGCGAAGGCTGGCGCGGCACACCGACCGATTACGCAAACGAGCGCAAAGGCGAGACGCGCGTCATGACCGCGTTGATCGGGAAGATCGATCCCGACTCGATCGACGATGCGCTTGCGCATGGTGTTTACGATGGGCTGAGGAAAGCGCTCCAGACAAACCCGGAACATGTGCTCGAAATCGTCGAGGCCTCCGGCCTGCAGGGACGCGGGGGCGCGGGCTTCCCGGTCGGGCGCAAGTGGAGGTTCGTCGCGGCCGAAAAACGGACGCCGCGTTACATCATCTGCAACGCGGACGAATCCGAGCCGCTGATCTTCAAGGACCGCGTGCTGATCGATACGAATCCGCACCAGCTGCTGGAGGGCATGATCATCGCAGGATTCGCCTGCGGGGCGTCTGAGGCGTGGATTTATATTCGCGGGGAATACGAATCCCAGGCGCGTCGTCTGGAAAAGGCCATCGAGCAGGCAGAGTCGAGATATCTGCTGGGTGAGAACATTCTGGGAACCGATTTCTCGTTCAGGATCCATGTACATCGCGGCGCCGGTGCATATATTTGTGGTGAGGAGACCGCGTTGATCGAGTCGCTCGAGGGCAAGCGCGGCGAGCCGCGGCTCCGCCCGCCCTATCCCCCGCAATCTGGGTTCCGAGGGCAGCCGACCGCGGTCAATAATGTCGAGTCTTTTTGCGCGGTGCCGCACATCGTCAAGAACGGCGCCGAGTGGTGGCGCAATCTGACAGACGATCCCACCCCCGGCACAAAAGTTTATATGGTGCTGGGGCATGTGAGAAACCCCGGTATGTTCGAGGCGCCGTTCGGGCTCACGCTGCGGGAAATCGTCGAAGACTTCGGCGGCGGGATGCCCCCCGGCTCGCATTTCAACTTTGCCCTGTGCGGCGGCGCAGCAGGGACGATTGTCCCGCCCGCGCTGTTAGACTCGCATATCGACTACAGCTCGGGCCCGCTCAAGGGTGTGACGCGCGACATCAAAGCCATGGAGAAGCGCTGGACACAGGTCATTTCGATGGGCGCAGGTTCGTTCCTGATTTGCGACCAGAGCGTCTCACCCGTTGCATTCCTGCGTGAGCTCCTGCATTTCTTCGCGGCAGAGAGCTGTGGAAAATGCACGCCGTGTCGCGTCGGTACGTGGCGCTCACTCGAAATCCTGAACCGGATGGCGGAAGGCAAGGGCATAAAAGGCGATACAGATGAACTCGGGACCCTTGCCACCCTCCTGCAGGACTCCTCATTCTGCGGCCTGGGACAGAGTGTTGCGATCCCGATGAAATCGGCGCTGACACATTTCGAAGCGGAGTTTGCGAAAGCAGAAACGCTGTAACCCCAGCGCGTGAAAACGTTCTAACGTTCAGACGAGGCACTATGGTAAACATAGCAATCGATGGTCAGTGCATCCAGACCGAACCCGGCAAGACAATTCTACAGGTTGCAAAGGAGCACGGGATCCACATCCCGACGCTGTGCTATCACAGGGATCTGTCTCCAACGGGTAACTGCCGGATGTGCGTGGTCGAAGTCAAGGGGGGGCGATTCCTGCAGGCCGCCTGTGTGACCCCGGTCTGGGAAGGGATGGAGATCAACACGGTCAGCGAAAAGGTCATGAAAGATCGGAAACTGACCCTGGAGCTGATGCTTGCGAATCACCCGGCGGACTGTCTCACGTGTGATGCGGCTGGCGAATGTGAGCTGCAAGACCTGGCCTACGATTACAGAGTCGAGGTCCCGGCCTGGGGGGCAAAGGGAACGCGCTATCCGGTAAACAGCGATCCGAATCCCTTCGTCCGTGTCGACTTCAATAAATGTATCCTGTGCCGGCGCTGTGTACTGGCCTGTGCGGAGATCCAGGTCCGGGATGTGTGGGGCGTGGCGGGCCGCGGATTCGAAGAGAGAATCGTCGCGGGCGCGGACACGACCATGCTGGAGGCGCGCTGTGAGTCATGCGGACAGTGTGTGGCGTACTGCCCGACAGGAGCGCTCTCCAACAAGATGAATTACGGCATAGCCCGCGCACACCAGGTGAAGCGAGTTACCACGACGTGCTCATACTGTGGAGTCGGCTGTCAATTCGATCTGCTGGTGAAGAATAATAAGGTGATCGGTGTGCAGTCCAACCCGAACGCACCGGTCAATGGGATGGCGTTGTGCGTCAAGGGAAGATATGGATATGATTACATCCATCACCCTGATCGATTGACGAAGCCGCGGGTGAGGAAATATTTATTAGAGGGAAGAGGAAAGGCGAAAGAAGGCGGCGGATGGGACTGGGTGGAGGCAGATTGGGATGTCGCCCTCAGTATCGTGGCGAACAAATTCCGAGAAACACGTGACACACACGGCGCGGACTCACTCGGCTTCCTCACCTCGGCGAAATGCCTGAACGAAGAAAACTATCTCATGAACAAGCTGGCGCGGCAGGTCATAGGGACCAATAACATCGACCACTGCGCCCGTCTCTGACACTCCAGCACGGTGGCCGGTCTGGCCGCCTCCTTCGGTTCGGGCGCCATGTCCAACTCCATGGACGATGTCGCAAAATACGCAAAAGCCTTCTTTATTATCGGTTCCAACACGACCGAACAGCACCCCGTCTTCGGGACGATGCTCCGCCGCGCGGTCCGGTTCCGCGGCGCGAAACTGGTTGTCGCCGACCCGCGCAGGATCGATATTACTGAATTTGCCACCCTGCACCTGCGCCAGCGGCCCGGCACCGACATTCCCCTGCTCAACGGTTTGATGTACATCATCCTGGAAAAGAGCTGGGAGGACAAAAAGTTCATCGAGGAGCGTACAGAAAACTTCGACGAATTTAGAGCGGCGGTGATGAACTACCCGCCCGAAAAGGTGGCGGAGATCACAGGTGTGCCGGTTGAGCAGCTCTACGAAGCGGCAGAGATCATCGCTTTGAACAAGCCGACGGCCGTCCTATGGGCGATGGGCATTACCCAGCACATCGTCGGCGTCCGCAACGTGATGGACCTTGCCAACCTGCAGATGCTGCTCGGCAACATGGGCGTGCCCGGAGGTGGAGTCAACCCGCTGCGGGGACAGAACAATGTACAGGGCGCGTGCGACATGGGCGGGCTACCGAACGTCTACCCGGCATACCAGCCGGTCACCGGCGATGAAATACACGAGAAATTTGAAAAGGCCTGGGGCGCGACCAGCAATACCAGGACCGGCCTGACTGTGACCGAGATGATCCCCAGTATCCCGGACGGCAAGATCAAATCCCTTTACATTCTCGGCGAAGACCCGGTCATGTCAGATCCTGATACCAAGCACATCCGGCACTGTCTTGAGTCGATTGACTTCCTGGTCTTGCAGGAAATCTTCCCTTCTGAAACAGCCGCGTATGCAGATGTCCTTCTGCCCGGCGTTTCATTCGCAGAAAAGACCGGTACGTTCACAAACACCGAACGCCGCGTGCAAATGGTGAACAGAGCTATCGAGCCGCTCGGGGACGCGCGTCCCGATTGGTGGATCACGGCGGAGATCGCGAAGCGCATACTCTTTCCTCCCTTCGACCCAGTTCAGGGCAGGCTTTCGTCTTTCGGTCAGGGCGAAACCCAAGAGGAAAGAAGAGATATTGACATGACGGCTCCCTGGGCAAATTGGGATTACAAAGACACATCCGAGATCATGTCCGAGATCAACGCGCTGGCTCCATCGTACGGCGGCATCACGCACGCACGGCTCGAGAATGGCGACCGCCTGCAGTGGCCCTGCCCTAGCCTCGATCATCCCGGCACACCCATTCTTCACACCAAGGGATTCACACGCGGCAAAGGTAAATTTATGCCCATCGAGCACGTCCCGCCCGCCGAAACACCCGACGACGATTTCCCGATGATCATGAGCACGGGACGCGTGCTGTATCACTGGCACGGCGGACAGATGACCCGGCGCGCAAAGGGACTCATGGAAGTCTATAGTGAAGCGCTGGTGGAGCTGAATCCGGAGGACGCCGAGAAGCTGGGCGTCAACGGAAACAAGACACTGCGGATCACATCCCGGCGCGGCAGCATCGTAGCCCAGGCCTGGGTCACGGACCGCGTCCCGCCCGGGATGGTCTATGCCAACTTCCACTTCCCGGAGGCGTCGGCGAACGAACTGACCCTTGCCGCGCTCGATCCCGTATCGAAAATCCCCGAGTACAAGATTACGGCTGTGAAAGTAGAGCTCGCTAAGGAATAGATTCCAGATTCTCGCCGGGCCTTGTTTTCTGCAAAAGGAGTGTCCTATGGATGGCCCAATCAGTTTCTTCCTTTTCTTTTTCCTTGTGGTACCGTTTGTTCTGATGAATATTACGGCTTATCGAAAGGAACGCAGAAGGGCAGATGAAGATTTGCAGGCGCTCTTGAAGGAGAATAATCACCTTCTCAAAGAATTGTTGGCAAATGTAAGAAGCAAAGAATAACAGTAGATCCTGAGAGCTTAAAGACGAGTGGTATCAACGCCGCTCGTCTTTTGCTTGTTACAAGGGCAATCTGACGGAATCGGGGAATCGTCCGTGCAGATAACGTACAATACAAGTATATTACTCATTGGCTATTGCAGGCGCAGGTTTGGTAAAATGCCTCTATGCTTCGCAGCAACTCTTTGAGCCCCTGGCGCTTCACGTCCTGTGGTGTTCTTCTTGCACTTATCATCTCCTCATGCTCCCCCACTCTCCCTTCAGACGTATATCCAACTTACGATCCGTTTGCGCCGCTGAACGGCACAAGCGCCCCCGGAGCGATTCCGGTTGGGGGCAGCGGTGCTCAGGATAGAGCGGGCCCCACGCCGACGCGCGCTGCGCTCTCCGTTCCCATTCCCACCCGCAACCCGGCCTCCATCGGTACGACTCCCACCCCTGACCCACCTCATGCACTTCCCACCAAGCGCGACTTCCTGGACCAATACACGGTCCAGGCCGGCGATACGCTCGGCAGCATTGCAGGTGCCTATGGGATCTCACTCCAGGCGCTGATGGAGGCGAATGGGTTGAACGAATCGAGCATCCTGGCGATCGGCACGGTTCTGACGATCCCGCCCATCGAAGCGGATCCCAACCCCGGCTCGGCGTTCAAGATCATCCCCGATTCAGAACTGGTCTATGGACCCGCAAGCGTCGGATTCGACCTGCAGGCATTCGTCCAGAGCCACGGCGGGTATCTGGCGAATTACTCCCAGGATGTGGATGGTGACTATCTGAGCGGCGTCGAGATCATCACCCGCGTCGCGCAAAGCTACTCGGTCAACCCCCGGCTGCTGGTGGCACTGCTCGAATACCGGAGTGGATGGCTGACCAATCCAACACCTCAAAATGTGGATTATCCGCTCGGGTTCGCTGACGCCTATCACGCCGGACTCTACCGGCAGTTGACCTGGACAGCCAACAATTTGAATCGAGGTTACTACACCTGGCGGGTCAATGCGCTCTCCACGCTTCCCTTAACCGATGGAACCTATGTGCCGCTCGACCCAACAATCAACGCCGGGACAGCAGGCGTACAGTATTTCCTTTCCGTTCTGAACAACCGGCCATTCTGGGATTACGACGTCAGCGAGCTGGGATTCTTCCAGACGTATAATAATCTGTTCGGCTATCCCTTCGACTACGGCATCGATTCGCTGATCTCCCCCAACCTGACCCAGCCTCCGATGCAGCTCCCCTTCGAAAATGGAGCGATCTGGTCCTACA
>DASTFG010000052.1:0-3405 GCA_035708785.1 Anaerolineales bacterium | reverse complement strand
GCCTTCAACCGGGTCTATCGCTGTCAGTTTTGGGGTAGTCAGATCTGCGTTCAGGTCAACTTAGCCAACGGGGCGCGGGACGTTACTTGCAGCGGCGCCCAAGCGCTCCAAGGCTTATGGGAATGGATTGATCTGCCCGGGTGTGAGCTGGTTCTTCCAAATTGTCGGCAGTCTTTGTACCCATCCGTTATACACGACCGGTATCGGCAGGATTCCCTGACCGCCCATCCCTGCGTTGCCCACGACTCGATCATCCGCGGCAGTACCGGATGTCCCGACCAGCGAAACGCTGCCGGCTATAACGGCATCGGCTGCATCACCGTCGCCATTCGGATCCGGGTCGACGATGAGTAGGCGGTTGGAAAACTTGCTGGACACGTAGGCATAATAACCGCCGCCCTGCTTCGCGCCAAACTGCACGCCATGACAGCCGGGGTCACAAGGCAGCATCTTGACGATGGTATCTGTGTCTGGGTCGATAACGAGGATCGTCCCGGTCAGTGTATTGGCAGTGACCATGTATTTCCCGTTCGGGCTGACGGGCGTCTGGATCGGCAGGCCTCCCACCGGGCCCGTGATTTGCCCACTGATTGGGTCGTAATTTGCCAGCAGATTTATCGTGCGCAGTACCTGTCCGGTGCTCGTGCTGATCACGGTGATCGTGCTGTCGAGCAAATTTGCCACGTAGTACTTGCTCGCATCCGGCATCATCCCGGTTGCAATGGGGTGTGAACCGGCCGGCACGATCGCCCTGATCCTCCTTTGAGCGAAATCAAAAATGGTCGAGTCCGCGTCGAAGACGTTCGGCGTGACCATCGTCCGGCCGTCGTGGCTCATCCAGTGGGCATGCGGCTCGCCGCGCCCAATGTCGATGCGTCGTTCCACTTTGCTCGCGTTTGGCGATAGCTCCACAACGGAGTCGGTGTTCTCGGCACCGTTGAGCGTCACATGTACCTGGTCAGTATCCACCCGGGTCATAACATGAGCCGGCGCCTCTCCGACCGAAATATTGCGGACTAGAGCGCCTGTGTCACGCCGGAATACAGTCAACTTACTGTCGAACCACTGGGTCTGGTAGATCAGCGTCTGATTGCGGTCCGTCCACATATTGTGCGGGTTGTTCATTTCGATAATAGGCAGAGCCACCTTCCGCCGAGCGAGCCAGTTGCTGCCGTTCAGGACGGTTGCCGTACCCGGTTTGTCCTTGTTCGCGGTCAATTCAAATTGGGTATTCACCCACACCTCCCCAACGGCCGGAGTCGCGGGATTGCGAAGTGCTTCCAGGGTTAAGTCGTTGCCGTAGCGCGCGTCCAGCACCTCTGGCAAGTTGACGACCGCCCCGCCGCTGATGCGGACGTCCACGTCCGGATAGGTCACGTGCCAGAGAGCCGTCGAGGTGTAATCCTGCCAGTTGTCCGGATTGTTGGCTATGAAGAAGGTCCTCAGCAGCCGGGTTGCCAGATCGCTGCTCGTCGGGACGGTGATCCCGTTCAAAAGGGTGATAGTTTCCCCCAGATCAAGGCCTGCCGTAGCCGGATCATCGTTGATCACCGCGGCAAACATGTAAGGGTGGATCTGGCAGAGGAAGACATACAGACCAGGGGTTTCCAGGACGACCGAAACACTTCCTTTCATCGGGTCTGTTTCGAAGGGCATTCTAGCGGCGCCAGTCGGCCACAGCAAGCTGGAAACCGTATGGACGGTGTTGGAGCGCCCGCCGAACTTGACCTCATCGCCCGGGTTTACTACTGCCAGTGATTGTGTTCCGCCAATCGGCCCGGCAGTGTTTTTGAACCAGGCCCCCGGATCGTCGGTAATGTCGAACTCAACTGCAGCCCCTGCAGCCTGTGCCGAATGGAGGCCATGATGGTCATGACCGCCCCGAAAGTGTTGGTACAGCCAGTCTGCCGAGAGCGCCAGTACCACTGTGATGCATGAGGCTACGAGCAAATGGGTACGCAGGTTTCGCCTAAACATCAGCACACCTCCTCAAAATGTATGGAATGGAAATGAACGATGGGATGCGACCGGGCTGCCACTTTGCGGATTCCATCAGAGAACTCACAAGCGGCAGGCGAATGGGTTGCTGATTTAATGTACGCAGGGGAAGCGAATTCGGATATACACCTCTACCATTACACCCCCGTCCAAAGAGCCTCGCCGGGTGTGGGGCCGCGTTATGGAACGCTCTTGAACTGTTATAAGTTATACTCCCCGCATGGCCTCTCTTCTCAATTCACCGATCGGCATATTCGATTCCGGGGTAGGGGGAATTTCTGTGCTCAGAGCAATCCGTGAGCAGATGGCCGAAGAGTCTGTCATCTACTTTGGCGACCAGGCACACGTCCCATATGGCTCCCGTACGATGCAGCAGATACAGGGTTTCTCAGAGGCGATCACGCGCTTTTTGCTGGAACGGGGTGCAAAGATCATCGTAGTAGCCTGTAATACAGCTTCCGCCGCGGCGTTGAAGTATCTGCGAGGCAAATTCCCGGATACCCCCTTTGTCGGCATGGAGCCAGCGGTCAAACCCGCCGCGGAGCATACCCGGACCGGCCGGGTCGGCGTGCTCGCAACGCCCGCGACCTTTCAGGGCGCGCTGTATGCGTCTGTGGTCGAGCGGTTCGCAAACGGTGTCCAGTTATTCCAGGATACCTGTCCAGGCCTTGTGCAGCAGATCGAGGCGGGGAATTTGGGCGGCGAAGAGGCGCGCCGGATTTTGGAAGAGGCGCTCCTGCCGATGCTCGAGAAGAATATCGATACGGTCGTGCTCGGGTGTACCCACTATCCGTTTGTCATTCCCCTGATTCAGCAAATCGCCGGCGAAAAAGTTCGTGTGATCGATCCCGCGCCTGCTGTGGCGAGACAGACTGGAAGAGTGCTCGAAACGAAGCGGATGAGCAACGATGCGAGGCTAGAAGGATCTGTCCGGTTTTACACATCCGGCGATCCGGAGGCGCTTAAAGCCATGCTGCCGGTGCTGCTGGGCCAGTCATGGGATGTTCAAAAAGTAAAGTGGCTCGATGATCATCGGATTAGCTAGCCCCTAAGATGCAGAGTCACAAAGCTCTGGTTTTCTCGGCGTGGCTCTGACTCCGTGCCCCAAAATCAAAGGGCCCAGGCCAGCATCATGCCGAAGATGGCAATAATGATACCCAAATGCAGGAAGAGATTGCTGCCCGTGACCAGGTTGTCGAGGCCAAAGAGGAACGGGAGGATATAGTTGATAATGACCAGCAGGATGCCCAGCAGTGGCAATAGCCCCTTCCGCCGTGAAAAATAATCCGACGCTTTATCGATCAGCCTGGAAAGCCATTTCATAACTCTTCCTCTTCTTTGGGCTCCTGGTGGTTCGCCGGGACCTGCCAGCTGCTGAACTGGGCCAGCAGCCGCCCGGGGATGCGT
>DASTFG010000051.1:0-2097 GCA_035708785.1 Anaerolineales bacterium | reverse complement strand
CCAGACCTTCGTTCACATATTGGAGTGCCTTTTCGCCTTCGCCCAGGCTGGTCATCACCGGGCTGGACAGGCTCAGCGCATCAGCCAGCGCCAGCACATCCTCGAGCGGGCGCAAAATCGCCAGAGCTTCTTCGAAACGGTCCCGCGCCTCGTGCAGCTGCCCGCGCCGGAAATAGAACCAGCCTTCAAAGGCCAAGGCCAGCCCGAGGCTGTCTGCGCCTCGCTGCTCCATTTCGGGCGAAGATCTCAGCGCCCGGATCAGGCTTTCGAGGCGTTTGATCGCATTGATGTGCCATCCATACAAATCGTACACGATCAGCAAGGAACGCAAACACTGGTACAGCATCGTAAAATGCTTTCGATGGACGGCCCACTCCCAGGCCGAACGAAAGTCGTCGATATCTTGGATTAATTCCCGCAAGGCATTCCGTTGCTGTGCGCTTTTCAGCTGTTCTTCGCGATCTCGCCACAGGGCCAGATAATACGCGGCATGGCGATCGCGCGTGGCAATTTCATTCTCGGCGTTTTCGCGGAGGTGCGCAGCGGAGTATTGGCGTAACAGCTCATGCTCATCGTAGCGACCAAACCCGATATGCCGGATCAGAGACTTGCCTACCAGCGCTGATAGCAACGGCAGCGTTGCACCTGCCACCTCTACCGCTGCTTCGCGCTGGAATCCGCCCTCAAACACGGATAGCCCCCGGAGCAGCTTCTGTTCGTCGGTGGAGAGTAAATTCCATGAATATTCAAAGACTGCGTTCATGGAGCGGTGCCGCTCCGGAATATCGCGCCTGGATGTCTCCAGGAAATTCAAATTTTTCTCGATTTCGTCGGCGATCTCCTGGCATGACAGTGTATTGACCCAGGTCGCAGCAAGCTCGATTCCTAGCGGCAGTCCCTCCACGAGCTGGCAGATGCGGGTGATCGCCGGCAGATCCTCTGCCGCCGGGCTGAAGCCTACATCTGCCTGGCTGGCTCGTTGGATAAACAAGGCGACGGCGCTGTTCGCCTCAAGGGTTTCCGGCTCACTGTCTGAGGGAACAGGCAGCCCCTGCACTTCGAAGATCCATTCCGTGCGTAGATTCAACTGCTCGCGTGAGGTCGCCAAAAGTGTAACATCCGGTGCGAATTCGAGAAGCTCACTGAGCACTTCTATCCCTTCCAACAGGTGTTCCACGTTATCCAGAACCAGAAGGATTTCTTTTTGTTTAAGGAAATTAAATAATTGCGTCTTTAGTTCTGCAGCCCCTGAGAAGACAAACCCCAATGCATCGGCTACTGTCGTAAGCATAAATTCGGGTCTATTCGTGCCGACCAGGGACACGAAACAGGCGCCATGGTTGAACGAATCACGCAGCTGGTGCGCGACCTCCAGCGCCAGGCTGGTTTTGCCAACTCCCCCGGGGCCGGTCAGGGTCAACAGGCGACAGGCGGGATCCTCGATCTGCTGCTTGATCGCGCGCAGCTCATGTTCACGTCCGATGAGGGAGGTGAGCGGGAGAGGCAGCTCGGGACGCTCTGGCCCGGAAATAGATTCAGGTGGAAGCTCGGGGAGAGCCGGGACGGCTTCCAGCCGGCCTGCCGTTTTTTCTTGTCGCGCTACTTGCAGGAACAGTGTGTGCTGATCAGGAGAAATCTCCAGATGCTCGGCGAGCAGCTCTGCAATCTGGCGCGAAGGACGGCGCTCGTCCGATTCGATCTTGAAGATGAGCGAAAGGGAACACCCAATTCTCTTCGCAAGCTCTTGCTGTGTGAGGTCAAGAGCTTTCCGTCTGCGCTTGACCCACGCCCCGAAACTAACCTCAGAATATGCCATGATCTCAGGAAAAGTCGTGCTCTTTCGATCCACAAATCATTATAACCCAAGTGCTTCCTCCACAATGTCTTCAAAGCTTTTATTCCTTGCCCGCGCCTCCACAGCTTCGAGCTGCCCAGGCATGAGCCGAGTTTTAAGTTCTGCTCGCAAGCGCCCGGCGCGCTCCTTCGTCTGCCAATTGCTGGAAGAATGTTGCCAGCTATATGTTGCCAGTTCAAGAGCCTGCTCAGTCATCTCCTCCTTCGCCTGAAGTGCTGCGATTCCCGCCAATACATATAAAG
>DASTFG010000050.1:0-16492 GCA_035708785.1 Anaerolineales bacterium | reverse complement strand
GGATCGCAAAGGGCTGGTCCAATCCGACTCGTTTCTCTCGAAGAGCGATCATTTGTGCCGTGAGCTGATTCCGCTCCTCCGTGCTCAACGATTTGAACGCTGGATTATTTAAAGCGTGTTGTTGTATATCTTCACGAATCTGGGCGCGCTGGATGTTATCCACATATCCGCCCATGTTGGCAATCAGGATGGTAAGATAAACTCCCACGACTACTGTGACAGATAGGGTGATGATCCGTGTCAGCACATAGCGCACCACGCGGAACATAGAACTGCTTGCTTTTTTCGTCGGTGTGGTTTCAGGGACTGCTGAATGAGGTTGCACGGTTAACTCAGCCATCATCAACTCCTTCCAGGGCGGAGGAAGGACTCCTCCGCCCTGATTGCATACATTGTCTCGCTACTCAGTCGTGACAAACTCAAAGGAGGCAAAGGACGGCACACTCACTACAGAAGGTACAACCACAAACTCGATCTTGTTGGAGCCGGATTCGAGCTGAGATGTCACATCTGGGCCAAGGGTTGCCTGAAAGTGACCATCCTCCAGCGCAGTTGCTTCTCCGCTCGTGACCAATTCGCCTTTCGCGTTGAACAACAGATACTTGACTTCGCTGATGTCGCTGTTTGCGTAAGGCTGATCCTCGAAGGTCACATAGGCATCGAAAACTGCCTCTGAACCGACCGCGACCTGCCCCGCGCCATCCACTTCGACTGCGGCGATCTTTGCTTCACTGAAGCGACTCCACTTGTCAGCCATGTCGGGATACGCCTCATTGCGTTTCAGACTCAAGGTACCCTCTACCGGGAATACCCCATCGAGGAAGAAAGGTCCGGTATTCACCCAGAAATGGTTGTGCTCGCCATAGAACGAGTCGAGATTCTCATAACGGGTGCCCGCCTCGTCAGCAGTGACATATTCACCAAGCGTAGCGGCGTATGGGATATAGTTTTCATCCCTGGCCTGATCGAGATATTTTTTGAGGACTTCGAGGCTGGGTCCGCCGACAAAGTTGGTCCATTCCACCTCGAGGGCACCGGCCTTGTCGGTGGAGAAGGCAAGCTCATTGTTGGATTCGGCAAGAATGCCCAAAGCGATGGAGTGCCAAGCCCCTTCTCCAAAAGCATATTGAGGCCACCAGGTGGGATTCGGATATGCCTGATTCTGGGAAACGATCAATTCAGCGTCCAATAGATAGGCATCGTCATAGGTTTCGATCACAAGCGGCGATGTCGAAAGGATGCGCACGCCTCTGAAGTGTGACAGGAAACCTTCGGTCGCTCCAACTGCTGCTTCATCATAGATCGGGCTCTCAGGTTTTGCCTGATCAAACACCTGGATCATGTTCATGACAAAATCGGCGGCTGAAAGTGGACTCCCATCATGCCAGGCCACGGTCTCATAGAGATCCTCAGGATAGTAAACGACTGTCCTGGTGTTTGCAGTAAGCCCATCAGGAAACTTCTCACCGACGCTAATGAACGTCTGGTTGGCTGCGTCCCAATCAATCCACGTATCTGCAGGTACCTCGATCTGCGATTCGAAACTCAAATCCACCCAGTCGAGAGTCCTCGATACGGGCAGACCTTCCCTCACGGTCACTTCGGCGCGCTCAATCCTCTGGGGCAATGCGAGGCCGGTGTAGGGGTCGGAGATCACGCCATTATCGCTCAAGCCGCGCTGGGGCATGGAGTCATAGATCCAGTTTGTGCCAGCGATTGGATTCCAGGGCTCAACGAGTATGCCGGGCTGTGCAATGCGCACAGTTCCTCCTTCCCTGCCTTCAAAGCGTAATGTCTGGCCCCAAATCAGCGACCCCTGCGCGCCGCCTGCGAGATCAGATGCCACACTCAAGTCCTTAACTCGAGGCGAGAAGGAGGCTTCGTCTACGACCCATACTTGATAGGCTTCTTCCATCGAAAGAGGCAGGGCGGTCTCAAATAACGACCGGCGTTCCTCGAGACTGGTAAAGTTATTGCTTTCCAGTTTCAGCGCGGCTTCATCCAATTCGGCAACGGGAATATATGCCTGCCATAGCGGACCGGGCGAGCCGCGATTGGTAAAGTATGCGCTGAATTGGTCCCCCTCATCGCGGTCAATGGAAGGAGAAATCCAGCCCCCAGTATACAGGTGCCACAAACCCTCTGCGGGATCGCTCTGATTCCAGATCGGTGAGGCTTCCGTGCGCGTCTTGTACTGGCGATCGACAGTAAAGCCAATGCTCTCCAACTGGCTCGAGAAATAATCCCCGATCGGCCGACGGTTGTCTTCTGTACGAATAATGAAAATCAGGGTGATGGGTTCGCCCTCGAACGACCATTTACCATCCACCATTTCCGCACCCATGGCTTCCATCTCAGCGGTCACAACCTCATTCGCCCTATCAGCGTCATAGGCATATTCCGCTTCGATCTGGCGCAACAGGTCGGCGTAACGCGCGTAATCCGGGAAGACCGTGGTCAAAACTGTGAAGCGGGGAAGGGCCAATCCTCTGTAGATCTCCTGAACTACATAATTACGATCCACCAGCCAGTGCATCGCTTCGCGAATCTTGCGATTCGAGAACGGATTCAGACGTCCGTCATTGAACGTGCTGGGGTTAAACATGATCGTATTGCTAGAACCGACCAGCTGGGAATAAGTTAGGTTAGGACTGTCATTCACGGTTTCGAAAACAGGCGCCTCTGCAACTGTATATGCATAGAGATCCAATTGCCCTGCGTTCAACTGGCTGGCTGCGGCCTCCGCAGAATTTTCTTCTGTGAAGATCACTTCGTCTACCCACGCGCCCATTCGGGTTGTGGAAGGCTCCGTAGAAACAGGCTCTTCAGTAGCCGCTTGCGTTGGCGCTTCGGTCATTGCAGGTTCTTCCGTCTGCGCCTGGGGCGCCTCGGTAGCCGTTGCCACTTGAGGCGCGCAGGCCGCCAGCGCCAGGCTCGTGATCATCAGCAGGCTCAGGACCATATAAAGATTTTTATATTTCATTCTCTTCATCTCCTTAGAATATTTTTTAGCCAGAATTTGCGCGATCTGTCTTCATCGATACAAACCACCTCCTTCGCATCTAATATGGAGGGAGGCGGAAACCAGGTTGCGTAGCCCCGGCATCCGCCTCACTCTGTGTTTTGCTTTCTTTGAGGAGAATTTGTGAAAGCAAAGCAATCTTGACCACATCATACGTTCTGGCCATCAATCAAGCATCCGCCTGTGAAGGTATTTCCTCCCCTGCTTTGCGATGGATTTCCTCCCCCTCGAAGGACGGCATGAGAACTTATCGCATGCCGCTGGCGTGGTGGAAAAACCCCTCCTTAGAGGGGTGTTAATGTAGAAACAAATGAACGGGTTATGTAATATACTGTAGGAGTGAACGGAAGCATAAAATCGCTACTTTCCGGCTTTCTCGGGGTTTTCCTCACGCTTGCCCTGGCCTCCTGCGGAGGGGAGGTTATGGCTCCGGCCATGCCCGAGGCGCCTACGGCCATGCCAACGGATCCGTCCCCCGCACCGGAACGCGTATCGCCTGCATCTCTGCCGCAGATTTGCAACTGCGAGATGCGGTTCGACCACATCTCCATCGAGCAGGGATTGTCGCAGAGTTCGGTTGGCGTCATCTTCCAGGATCGCCGCGGCTTTTTATGGTTCGGCACGCAGGATGGGCTGAATCGCTACGATGGCTACAACTTCAAGACCTACAAACCGGATCCCGACGTGCCCACCAGCCTCAGCGACCGCTGGATCACATCCATTGTAGAAGATAGGCAGGGAATGCTTTGGATTGGAACCCGCCTGGGAGGCTTGAACCTCTACGATCCGCTCACGGAGCAGTTTACGCATTTCCTTCATGACTCTGAAGATCCCTCCAGCCTGAGCGACAATCACGTTAATGTTCTTTTTCTGGACAAGAACGACAACCTCTGGGTGGGCACACCCGATGGACTGGATCTGTTGAACCGGGAAAGCAATACCTTTAAACACTATGTCTATAGCCCCTCGCAGCCGGAGGGCATCTCCGGAAAGAACATCACTGCCATCTATCAGGATAGTCGCGGGCGGTTTTGGGTGGGGACCTATGCGGGCGGCCTGAACAGGTTCGATCCGCAAAACAACACATTCTTTCCTTATCAGTACAACCCGGATGACTCGAATCTCAATACGATCAGCAGTAATCATGTGACGGCGATCGTGGAGGGCAAGAACTCAGTCCTCTGGGTAGGAACACGCGGGGGCTTGAACCGATTCTCCCCGGATTCAGGACGTTTTGAACAGTTCCTGCACTATGACAATAATGCCCAGAGCATCGCCAGCAATATCATCAATGCTTTGCATGTGGATAGTACAGGCAACTTATGGATCGGGACGGTCAGCGGGCTGGATCGTTTTCAGGCCGTCGGAAAACGCTTCATTCATTACCGCAATGACCCCACTTTCTCCCAGAGTCTCAGCTACGACAATGTGGTGTCTATCTATGAGGACCGGGGCGGTGTGCTCTGGTTTGGAACACACGGAGGTGGGGTCAACAAATATGACCGCCAGCGCGGCGATTTTGCCTACTACCGTCATGACCCCAAAGACACAAATACCCTGAGCGGAAACTTTATCACCTCGATCCATGTGGACTCGGATGGGGATGCCTGGATCGGCACGTCAGGCGCCGGCTTGAACCGTTTCATACACTCTACCAATCTGGTGTTCCGCTTCCAATACAACCCGGAGAAGCGAAACAGTATTGGCTCCAATTTTGTGTCGGCGATCGCCGAAGACCAGGATGGCATCCTATGGTTAGGCACCTGGGATGGACTGGATCGCTTCGATAAAAAGACCTCCACCTTTACACATTTCAAGCGCGACTCTGCGAACCCAGACAGCCTGAGCGCGAATACTGTCTATGACGTGTATGTGGATAGCCGGAACGATGTCTGGGTTGGGACCATTGGCGGGCTCGACCGTCTGAACCGCAAAACAGGCACATTCATCCACTATTATCCCGAAATAGGAAACCCGAATAGCCTGAGCGGGACGTCGATCTATTCCATGTTGGAAGACCGAGATGGCAATCTATGGGTGGGAACGTTCGACAGCGGCTTGAACAAGTTCAATCGTGAAACGGAAGAGTTTACACGCTATGAGTATGACCCCCGCAGTAAGGCGTCGATCAGCAACGATTCCATCCTTTCGATCTTTCAGGACAGCAAGGGACGGCTGTGGATTGGCACGGCCGGTGGCGGGTTGAATTTATACCATCCCGAGACCGATTCTTTTACCTATTATCTGGAGAAAGACGGCCTTCCCAACGGTGTGGTCTATGGAATCCTGGAAGATGAAAACGGCTATCTCTGGGTGAGCACCAATTTCGGCCTCTCGCGCTTCGATCCTGAAACGGAGACCTTCCGGAACTTCGACTCCGGCGATGGCCTGCAGAGCAATGAATTCAATTCAGGCGCCTATGCAAAAGGGAAGAAGGGCGAGTTTTACTTCGGAGGCATCCACGGATTAAATGTCTTTTATCCGTCAAGAATTAAGGACAATGCCTACCTGCCGCAGGTTACGCTGACGGCGCTCACGCAGGAGGACCGTCCGATCGAAGTGGATTCCAGTGTGGAGACAGCGAAGAACATAAGCCTCAAGTGGCCCCAAAACTCGCTGGAGTTCGAATTCGCCGCCCTGAGCTATGATCAGCCAAACAAGAACCAGTATGCCTACATGCTGAAGGGCTTCGATTCGGACTGGCATTTCATCGGCACAAAACGCGATGGGCGCTACACCAACCTCCCCGGCGGTCAATATACCCTGCTGCTCAAGGCGACCAATAGCGATGGTGTCTGGAATGAAGTGCCCCGGCAGATCAATGTTACAGTGATCCCCCCTTTCTGGCAGACAGTGTGGTTCCGTGTTCTGCTGGGGGTCGCCGCAGTTGCAGTGGTGGCCGGCGGATTCCGGCTGCGCACGAAGGCCATTCAGGAGCGCAACCGGGAGCTGGAGCGTCTGGTTCAGGAGCGTACCCATGCGCTCGAAAAACGCGGCCGTGAAATGGCGGCGCTTTACCAGGCCGATGAAAAAATCCTGCGCAACGTGAGCCTGAACCAGGTCTTCCAAACGCTGGTCGATGTGGCGGTGGATATGCTGCATGCCGACCGCAGTGTTGTTTTTGCCTGGGATGAGCAGCAGACAAAAGTCGTCCCGCGGGTCAGCCACGGGTTCGCGCCGGAGACCCTGAAAGTCATGGAGTTTGCGAAGGGCGAGGGGATCGTCGGCAAAGTTTTGGCGACGGGCAAGCCTATCATCGTAACCGAGTTAAAACCCGAGGATCTGCGGCCGGATATCCGCGCGGCGGTGATGGCGGAAGGGATCCGGTCCTTTGTGCACCTGCCCATCGTCGTAGATCACAGAGTCGTCGGGGTGTTCAATGTGGGCTTTACGAGGCCCGACTTCATCGCGGAGGACTCTGTCCGGTTATTCTCTGCCCTGGTCAACCGTGCCTCGATCTCGATTGCCAACATGGAGCTTTTCGAGCAGACCAAGGATCTGGCCGTCATGGAGGAACGCAACCGCCTGGCGCGGGATCTACACGACAGCGCAAAACAAAAGGCCTTTGCGGCGCTGGCGCAGCTTGGAACGGTGCGAGGCATCCTGAACGGAAATGGGAACGCCGCCACCATCCACTTGAGCGAAGCGGAAAATCTCGTGAGCGACGTGATCCAGGAATTGACCTTTCTCGTCCAGGAGATCTACCCTATCGCATTGCAGGAAAAGGGGCTGGCAGCGGCTCTGCGCGAATATATCTTCGAATGGGAGAACCGCAACGACATGACGGTTCAGCTTGCCACCCGCAACGAGCGGCGTCTGCCTCTGGATGTGGAACAGGCGATATACCGGGTGAGCCAGGAAGCGCTGGCAAATATTGCCCGTCACAGTCGGGCGCGGCGCGTGGACGTTTCTCTAATGTACAACGGCGACTCTGTCCAGCTCTCGATTGCGGATGACGGCTGCGGTTTCGATGCCAGTATAAAATCGCAGGGGATGGGACTGCGTTCGATCCGCGAGCGCGTCAGCAGCATCCACGGCACGGTCCAGGTCCAGAGCGCGCCCGGGCACGGCACAAGGATCCTTGTCCAGGCACCAATCAAATTACGGGAAGGAGGCGGTAATGGCAGCAACTCATCATAATAATCACAATCGCACCAGCATCTTGATCGTGGACGATCACGAGGTCGTCCGCAATGGCATCCGATCCTATCTCGAGATCGTCAAGGATTTTCAGGTCGTCGGCGAGGCCGCTTCGGGTGAGGAGGCGCTGAAGCTCGTCTCGGAACATATCCCTGATATCGTCCTGCTGGATTTGATCATGCCCGGCATGGACGGCGTAGAAACAACACGGCGGATCAAGCAAATCAGCCCGCGCACACAGGTGGTGGTCCTCACTTCGTATCATGAGGATGTGCACATCTTCCCCGCGCTGAAAGCCGGCGCGATTTCCTATATCCTGAAGGACATGAAGATGGAAAAGCTGGTGGAGGCCCTGCACCGCGCCGCCCAAAAGGAAGTGACCCTGCACCCGCTGGTCGCGGCGCGTGTCCTGCAAAACATCCGCAGCGACAACAGTGACGAGCAGCCGCTCTTCACCGAGCTGACCGAGCGTGAGCTGGATGTGCTGCGCCTGATCGCCAACGGCATGACCAACAGCCAGATCGCAGAGAAGCTGGTCATCAGCGAATACACGGTCAAGGGACACGTAAGTAACATCCTGAGCAAGCTGCATTTGGCAGACCGGACGCAGGTGGCGGTGTACGCCTGGCAAAGGGGGCTTGTCAACAGAGAACAGATGGCGAAGAAGTAAACGAAAAGACACGGCGTTTCTCCGTGTCTTTTTTATCCTCGCGCTGAGCGGAAGGCCGAGCACCGTGAGGTCTGTAGTCGAAGCGCATGTTTCAAGAAGAGTAAGTTTTTCTTGTTTACATGCGCTTCGACTGCATGGCGCTCATGCGCCCCTCCGCTCAGCGCGGTCACACTCTCCAATACTCTCCCCCTCCGCCTTCGCGTTTCATCAGACCTGAACCGACCAGTTCGCGGCGCAGCGTCGCCGTATCCTTATGATACTTCGCCAGGATTTCGTTGACCTGCTTTTCGCTGTAGCGCTTTCCGACCTCGAAGGCCTTGACGACGTAACGCAAGATCGCTTCCAGCTTCTTACGCTGGGAGGGCAGCGTCTTCAGGCTGCCGTCATACTTGGAATAATCCCTGATCACCTTGTTGTCATATGCGTCAACGTCCACATCTGCGGCGACCGAGGACAGCTCCTCCTGTGAGAATATGCTGCGCGCCTTTTCTTCCAGCACCGCCTGGTCCAGCTGGTAGACGCTGTAATAGCTCTCGGCGCGCGCCCGCACCAGACCCGCCTCCGAGAGGCGCGCCAGGTGGTGTGAGACGGTCGAGGGCTTGAGCTTGAGCAGCGCCGCCAGCTCTTCGACGCTGTAGGGTTTGTCTGCGAGCAGACCGACGATCTTAAGCCGGTTGGCATCTGCCAGGGCCTTGAAAAAGGTGACGAGTTGTTCGCTCATTTTGCCTCCTCTTTCACACGCCAGTAGCGCGACCCGTCGCGCTCGCGCGCCATCAGACCGTGATCGACGAGGTAACGGCGCAGAGCGGCCGTATCGATGTGGAACCGGCGCAGGATGGTGTTGACTTCCTTCTCGGTGTAGTCCGTGTCATACTCGAACACATCTACGATGAAGTTCAGGAGGATAAGCAGTTTATTCCCCTTCAGAGGGATGGATTTGATCGTACCGTCCGGGTTGAGGTAATTCTTCAACACCCTGCGGACATCCTCCGGCTCTTCTTCATCGACCTTGAAGAATTTGGGCTTACCCTCGAATTGTCCACGCGCCAGGGACTCGATCGCCTTCTCGTTCAGCTCGTAGACGCCGTCCGCTTCGCTGACCACGCCCACGTGCACAAGGAAGGACAAGTGATTGAACACATCCCGCACGGGGAGGTGTAGCTGCCCGGCGATTTCGGCCTGTGTTGCCCCGCCGCGCACCAGTGCGCCGATGACGCGCAAACGCTCGGCGGACGCCATGGCTTTGACGAAAGATAGAATTTCAGGCTGTGGTTCCATTTTGACTCTCTTCTAACTAATTTGACAGATATCGAATTGAATTTTACCTCGAAGTACGTGGTTGTCAAGAGGAATAAAAGTCTAGCCAGTCAAAAGCTATTGCCAAGAAACGTAGGCGAATTCAAAGGGAAATGGACCTGACCGGTAGTTGGGTCAATCTGAATATGAAATATAGTGCCAGCATCTCTCCTGGAGTAGCGAATGTTCGGTGTTCGGCATGGTCAGAAGACCAACGCCAAACAGGGGAGCATACCTTATCAGGTATAATTCTCCTGTAAGAGCTGGTCCAAAACCCGTTCATGGAGGTGTCTGGTGGATCTCTCGAAGCACGCTTTCTTTGAGGGAAAGATCGTTCCGCTTTCGGATGCAAAAATCAGCATAGCAACCCACGGTTTTTTATATGGCACAGCCGTCTTCGGCGGCATGCGGGCCTACTGGAACGAAGAGAAGAAACATCTCTTCGTTTTTCGTCCCTACGACCATTTTCGACGATTACTGCACTCTGCGCGCATGCTGGCGATGCAGACCCATTACGATGAAGAGAGCCTGATCCAGCTCACGCTCGACCTGCTGCGTACCGACAACTGGCAGCAGGACATCTACCTGCGCCCCACCTTCTACAAGGCTGACCTCGGCATCGGCGTCAAACTGCACGACCTGAAAGATGAATTCTGTATGTTCGTGATGGCCTACGAGCCCTATATCAAGAACGATACCAACGCCCACGTGACCGTCTCCTCGTGGCGGCGGATCGACGACAACGTCATCCCGGCCCGGGGGAAAGTGGCCGGCGCCTATGCCAACTCCGCCCTGATCAAGACCGACGCGAACCGCGCCGGCTTCGACGAGGCCCTGGTACTCGACCAGAACGGGCATGTCTCGGAGGGCTCGGCGATGAACATCTTCATGCTGCGCGACGGGATCCTGGTCACGCCGCCGGTCACAGACAATATCCTGGAGGGCATCACCCGCAAATCCATCATCGAGCTGGCGCGCAAGGAGCTCGACCTCCAGGTCACGGAGCGCTCGATCGACCGCACGGAGGTCTTCATCTGCGAGGAGATGTTCATGACCGGCACCGCCGCGGGCGTGACCGCTGTGACAAAGGTCGACCATCGCCCCGTCGGCAGCGGCGTGATGGGACCGATCACGACAAAACTGCGCATTTTATATGAAGATGTGTTACGCGGACGGAATGGGAAGTACGAGCACTGGAATGTGGTGGTTTAAACCTGTAGGGCTGGGCGGCTGCCCAGCCCTACAGGTTTTTTTATCTATTCCTTCTGAACCTCACTATCACCAGGTTCTCGTCACATTCGGCCGAAGTTTCAACCTCCACCGGGTCGGAAAGCGGGCTGTTCTGTTGATCCACCAACTGCACGACTAACGTTCCATTCGAAGCAACGGGGGCATTGCCGAGGACAAATTCAAATCCCGAAGGCCCGTACTCCTTGTTGATGCCGCTCACTGTCTGCTGTTCGATCCGGCTCCCGTTCAGGCTGCCGCGCAGCACGACGACCGTCCCGATGACCGGGCTGTTGTTGGCGTCCACAACCGTGCCGCCAATTCCTGCCCAGTTACAGGCCAGGTCCGGGTGGATGATCGTGCTTTCCACCTGATTGACCGTGGCGGAAAACGGCGCTCTCTGCGTGGCGGTGGGCGAGGGCGTCCGCGTCGGCGGGACCAGCGAGAAGGGTGTATTGGTAAAGAACGGAGTAAAGGTCGGGCGCGGGGTATCGCTTGGTGTCAGCTCCAGCGTTGGGCTCGGCGTCCAAGTGGCCTGGAGCGGAATCGGGCCGACCGTCGCAGTCGGGCCCTGCGCGGCCCTGCCGCCCGGCGGCAAGAGATTGAACGGCGAATTCGGGGTCATGAAGATATACACAAAATAAGCGGCGATGCAGGCGGTCAGGAAGAGCACCAGAATGGAAAGGAGATCCCAGACCTGCATAGGCCTGCTGCTCCGTGGTCGCGCTGGTCTTCCGTCGAAGTCAAACTCGTCGTTCATCTACACTGCTCCATGGTGAAATTACTGCGGCGCAAGGACGATGTTGGCCTGCTGGCGTTGCTCCTCGATCCAGTTCTTCAGTGCCAGTTCCTGCAAAGCCAGATAGGCATCCGGGGAAAGCGGGCGCTCGAGGTCGCGGGCGAGGACCCGGACAATATGGAATCCTACGTCCGTTGCGATCACGTCACTGTGCTCGCCCACTGCCAAAGCGAACGCGGCCTCCTCGATCTGTGGATTGAGGAGGTAGCCGCGCGGCACCCATCCAAGGTCGCCGCGGGTGAACGGATCTGCATCCAGCGCGAGCTCATCGAAATCGGCCCCATCCCTCAATCGACTGAGAAAGCTTTGAGCCGTGCCTTCATTATAGAGCAGAATTTGCTGGATGTGTACCTGCTCGGCAGTACTGGGTACCGCCATGACGATTTTGTCCCGCATCCAGGCAGCTTCGGCGGCCCGCCTCAAACCGGACCGGAATGTCTGGTCGGTGTACCCATGCTCTGACTGCCACTGCGCGAGCGCCTCCGCCCCACCAACCTGCGCGGCGAGTGAATCGATGCGCGCCTGCAGGGCAGCCTCATCCAGCGTAAACCCTTCTGCCCGCGCGGCCTGAGCGAGGAGCAGCTGCGCGACGAACTCATCGATGACCGCGCTGGCTGCGTCCGCCGAGGAGACAGTCTTCCCCAGCGCCTCCTGGGCCGATAGATAGCGGGCCACCTCCGCCTCGAACTCGACAAAGCTGACTCCTTCTCCGTTCACAGTCAACGCCATGGGCTCAGGTGTCGCGGTCGGCGGCTCGGGGGTGAATGTCCCCGTCGGTGTTTGTGAGGGAGTCGGTTCGGGCCCCCGGGGGAAAAACGAAGCGCACGCGGAGAGTCCGAGTGCGATCCAAAGCGTCAGGGATATTCGGATGAACGTTCGGCAGCGAGGAAACATCGCCCGAATTATATATTAAAAAAAGCAGGGACGACCGGCCGGTCGTCCCTGCTTTTTTGGTTCGGTTTAATAATCCATACCACCAGGCGGCATGGCGGGTGCAGACTTTTCCTTCTCAGGCATGTCCGTGATGAGGACATCCGTACTAAGGATCATTGCCGCAATCGAGGCGGCGTTTTCAAGCGCGCCGCGCACCACTTTGACGGGATCAATGATGCCCGCTGAGATCATGTCAACGTATTGACCTGTCAGCACATTGAAGCCGATATTCTTATTCTTCTTCTCGACACCGGTGCGGCGGACGGTGTCGATGATGACCGAGCCATCCTGACCGGCATTCGCCGCAAGTTTGCGGATCGGGGCCTCAAGCGCCTTTTTGACGATGTTGATGCCAACACGGGTTTCTTCGTTATCCTCGCCATCCAGGTTCTTCAGCAGTTTATCAAGCTTGGCAGCAGCATTGATCAGAGAGATCTCGCCGCCGGGGACGATGCCTTCTTCCACAGCAGCACGCGCCGCGGAAAGAGCGTCTTCCACACGGTGCTTCTTCTCTTTCATCTCAGTCTCGGTCGCCGCGCCAACGCGGATGATGGCAACGCCGCCGCTGAGCTTGGCGAGACGTTCCTGAAGCTTCTCTTTGTCGTAATCGCTGGTGCTCTTGTCGATCTCGGCGCGGATTTCCTTGATGCGGCCTTCAATATCGCTCTTCTTGCCTTTGCCACCCACAAGGGTGGTGTTCTCTTTGTCGGAGACGACCTTCTCAGCACGGCCGAGGTCCTGGAGCGTGGCGGTTTCGAGCTTTCGGCCGGTCTCTTCGGAGATCACCGTACCGCCTGTGAGAATGGCAATATCCTGCAGCATGGCTTTGCGGCGGTCACCAAAGCCCGGCGCTTTGACAGCCAGTACGTTCAGCATCCCGCGCAGTTTATTCAGCACGAGGGTGGCGAGGGCCTCCCCGTCGATATCCTCCGCAATGATGACAAGCTCGCGCTTGCCGATCTGAACCAGTTTCTCGAGCAAGGGAACAATATCCTGAGCCGCAGAGATCTTCTTCTCATTGATCAGAATGTAAGCATCGGAAATCACCGCTTCCATGCTATCAGCATTCGTAATGAAGTAAGCTGAAATGTAACCACGATCGAACTGCATGCCCTCTACGAATTCCTGCTCGAACTGCATGGATTTAGATTCTTCCACAGTGATCACGCCGTCCTTGCCAACCTTGTCCATCACGTCGGCGATCAGGTTGCCGATCTCTTCGTCTGCAGCAGAATTGGTAGCGACAGAAGCGATCTCTTCCTTAGTATCGATCTTGACAGACATCTTGCGAAGTTCTTCAACGACCGTCTCGGTAGCCTGCTGGATGCCGGTCTTGAGCAGCATCGGGTTATATCCGGCTTCGAGAGCCTTGAGGCCTTCATTCACAATCGCGTGTGCAAGCACGGTGGAAGTGGTCGTGCCATCCCCGGCGATATCGTTGGTCTTGGACGCGGCTTCCTTGAGCAATTGGGCGCCCATGTTCTCAAACGGATCCTCGAGCTCGATTTCCTTCGCCACGGAGACACCGTCGTGTGTAATGGTCGGGGAACCGAACTTGCGGTCCACGGCCACGTTGCGGCCCTTGGGACCGAGGGTAGCGCTCACCGCGTTCGCGACGGTATTCATACCGTTCCTGAGCTTGCGGCGTGCATCTTCTGAAAATACAAGTTGTTTAGCAGCCATCTTTCACTCCTCCAGATTTTAGCCTTCAATAACGGCCAGAATATCGCTTTCGCGCATGATGAGCAGTTTCCTGCCATCCATCTTTACTTCGGTGCCGGAATATTTTGCAAAGAGCACCTTGTCCCCAACTCCGACGTCCATGGGGATGCGTTCGCCATCCTCATCGCGGTCGCCCGGGCCTGCGGCCAGGACCATACCCTCCTGGGGTTTCTCTTTGGCGGTTTCGGGAAGAATGATTCCGCCGGCAGTGGTCTCTTCCTGCTCGATCGGCTCCACGATCACACGTCCGCCAAGGGGCTTCAGCTTCAATTTGCTTGCCATCTTTAGGCCTCCTGATTGGAATTTTAGATAATCACGAAATTAGCACTCTAACTTACAGAGTGCTAATCGTATGATACCGAATTCACAAATCTAAGTCAAGAGGATTAATGGGATTCTTATAAACCTCTGATGTAAGATGCCTCAT
Source organism: Anaerolineales bacterium (assembly GCA_035708785.1). Lineage (GTDB taxonomy): Bacteria > Chloroflexota > Anaerolineae > Anaerolineales > Villigracilaceae > Defluviilinea. Next base: position 2,256 of record DASTFG010000050.1, on the reverse strand, counting down.
GGAGTTGGCGTTACGGTCGCTTCGATCATGATCTCCCCCTCCTCGGTTGGAAAAGGCGAGTCGGGTGCAGCACCTCCTTCCAAAGACTCATTCAGCGACTGGCAAATGCTTTCTCCCGCCTGGACAATACTGATGATCGTCTCACGCCCATCCGCATAGGCATCCGGATTGGCCTCGAGTTCGGCTCTGACATCTCCCATTATCCGCATTGCTTCATCACATCTATTCTCGCGTGGGCGGCTCAGTGCTGCCAGCACGGAACCATAGATATAGTAATAGTGGATCGTATTCGGTGAAATCGGCAAACCTGTTATCTCAACAGGATGTTCGTTGAGATCAGGGAAACAGCGTTCGAGACCGCGGCCCAGGCAGGAATCTTCACCGGAACATCCGTAGGTTGCACACTTCAGTGAATAGATCGAACCCTCGTAGTTACGCGAGCGGAAGTAAATAACACCCAGCTGGCCGTAGATATCCGCGTTGGTCGGCTGGTATTCGAGTGCGGTCTGTACATTGCGTGCAGCGATAAAGAACTCGCCGAGCTGCGAATAGGTCCGCGCAATGGAAAGGTGAGGACCAGGATCCTGCACGCCGATCTGCTCATTAATCTGTACAGCCTTGGCAAAATACTCCAACGATGTCTCATAGACAGGGCGCGCCGATTCGGGATTGGGAATCTCCAACGCCAGGGCACGATAGTTCGCGCCTGCGCGCACGTAGAGAAAGGTGAAGTTCGGCTCGATCTCAATGGCCTTATCGTATTCGGTAATCGCCAGGTTATATTGACCGAGGGTCTCGAGCACATAGGCATTGACCCGGTAGACATCCATCATAAACGGGCCGGCATCTTCCCCTTCCAGCGCCTGCTTGATGTAGATCTCTGCCTGAGTCCATTTCTGCTGATCCACGAGGATTTCGGCATAATAAGCGAGTGCGAGCGTATTTGTGTTATCCAACTGCAGTGCGAGCAGAGCCTCCTGCTCAGCTTCATTCAAATATGCCTGCACCTGGCGCGGATTATCAGGATACAGGGCTCCATTGGCATTCCAGTTCAACGCAAATGCACGCACAGCATGCACTGTGCTGTCTTCCGGTGCCAGCTCGACAGCCCTGGTAGCCGAATCGAGCGCTTCCAGCAGACGAGTCCGCCTGGCCTCATCCGTAATCAAAAATGCAGACGAATACGTCTGAATACGCGCCAGTTTCCACCAGGTCTCGGCATCGTTCGGGTTCGCAGCCAGAGCTTCCCGGTAGGCGGTGATCGCGTCCTCTACCTTGCCAGTCGTGAAATTAACATCGCCCTCCAAAATATAAGATACGGGAGCGCGCGTGGGGGTTGGCGTCGGCAGGAACAGGGGCTGGATGGCGCCCTTATCCATTTGCTGCAGCATCCACACCCCACCCAGGATCATGATAATCCACAGGAACATGCGATAAATGTTCGACTGCGGTCTGCGATTAAAAAGAGGGCGGCGGGGAGTTACATTCATTCTTCAGAGGTAGGAGCAGCGGTTGAAGTAGGAGTTTCTGCCTCAGGGGTTTCTCCGGCCGCCTCCGTGGTGGCTGTTTCGACCACCGGGTTATCGAGGTTCTCCTGACAGATGCGCACCATCTCATCCGCGGCAAAGATCGCGTTTTCATCGGAGGGCACCCTGGCGTGCAGCATCTGCGAGATCTGCAGCGCCTCTCCACATTCATTGGTGCGCGCGAGCGCCAGCCCGTAAGTGAAGTAGTATTCCGTGACGCGCGGTTCATTGACCAGCGGAATACCGGTGACCTCAAAACCATCCTCAAGCGTGCCGCCCTTCACCGCCAGGCGAAGTTCGGGCACGGCCTCCAACCACAGCAGATTACGATACAGCATCACGCCATAGTTGCCGTGGAGATAGGCATCCAAGGGGTTATCTTTCACGGCTTGCTCCGCGTATTGGAGCGCTTTGGCAAATTCGCCAATGGTCGCATACGTGCGGGAGATCAAGAGATCCGGCTCCGGATCTGACGGGTTCAAAGTGTTGGCGCGCGTAAACGATTCAATCGCCTTATCGTACACCTGGAGGACCCGATACGTCCGCCCAAGCTCGATATGCAGTATTGGAAGGTTTGGATGGACCTCGATCGCAGACTGATATTGCTGGAGTGCCAGCTCGTAATTGTTGCCTTCGCTGCCGGTTGCTTCCAGGATATAAGCGCGCGCGCGCCTCGTCTCCAGCCGATTGGGATCCAGCGCCAGTGCAATTCTAGATTCTTCAGCCGCCT
>DASTFG010000049.1:0-3128 GCA_035708785.1 Anaerolineales bacterium | reverse complement strand
AAGCCGACGATGATCCCGTTGAGGACCACGCCCCTGAAGTAACCGCCCATTGCCTGCGCCATCGCAATGAGGACTGCATCAACATGGGCACGGCGCTCCTCAGGAAAAAGGGAGAGGATAAAACCCTGGATCCGGGACACCTCCAGCAGGATATAAAACGAAAGGAACAGGACCAGGAAAATACCGGAGAGGATCGAGGTAATGGTAAGGGGCAGCCTCAGCAGTGCCGGCCCGAGGCTGCTCAATTGCGAGATCAGAGTGTTCGTGAAGGGGTCGCCAGATACGCTCCCATCCCAGCGATCGATTAATTCTCGAGCCCGTTCGGCCAGGTCGGGGATGAGACTGCCGAGGCCCTGAACCTGTGCCACCAGAGCAGGGACGATTGCCCAGATCAGGCCCGCCAGCAGGACGATCATGAGGAGATAGACGAGGACGATGGCAAGCAGGCGCGGCATCCGCTGCTCGAGCCACGACACCAGCGGATGCAATGCAGCCGCCAGGGTCAGAGAAAAGATCAGGATCGCCAAAGGAAGGGCAAGCAGGCGGATGGCTTGCAGCGCCCCCAGCCCCACGATCAGCGCCACGGCCATGGCGGTCATCAGTAACCACCATACGTTTGTGTACGAGAGGTTGGCCACGGAGGGCCCGTTGTTGCGAGACTCAGGACCGTTCACGGTTTTCCTCGAGTTTTGGCTCGTACAGTTCCGCCTCTCCATTGATGATCATGACCGGCACCCGGCGCTTCTCGATCCATCCAGGACTGCAATTCCTTTTGCCATCCGCTCGCCTTCCCTTGTTCGCAGGCATTTCGCGGATCAACCACCCGGTGTCCCTGTTGGGGAGGCCAGGCGAATCGTGGAACCGGTCTCATCGGTGCGGACCTCATAGCGCTGTCCATCGACGTCGAAGACCGCTCGCCAGCCGGGTGTGATCACTTGCGCGCAGCTCTCTTCCGGCCCTCCCAGCCCGAGGCAGGAATCGGTCCATTCCGCCTGTTCCACCTCGATGATCTGGACCCGATCGGCTGCCACGCTCAGCTGGGTGGCCAGCCATTGCTGCGCGGCCAGCACAGCCTCCGGCGGCAGGCCAGGCGTCCCGCCGGTAACCGGTACCTCGCCTCCCTGCGGCGCACAGGCAGCCAGGAGTAAAACGGACAGAGCCATCCCCAGGTATACCAGTCGTTTTTGGAAAGTCATTTCAGTCTCCTTTCTAAGGAACAAAATTCAGTAAATCACGAATTGCCAGGGAGGGCATCCTTTCAGCTTCTGTAATTTACTGAAATTAACAAACACGATCAATAGCGAAAAACGGCTGCAATGGCGGAATCGTCGGGCATTTCGCTTTGCTCCACAACATAGACCGCTCCATCATTTTGGAAGGTATAGAGCGCGGCGGTGTTCAGTAACTCCTCGCTGGCGGGCGTGCGGTCTGAATGGATATCGACGCGATTGTTCGCCAGGTCGAACCGCCCCCAGGTCTGGACCCGCTCCTGGATGAAGAGCCGCCCGACCCGGCCGGAATAAGCAGCCGGGACGATCTCGGCGATCTGCTTCGACGCCCGTCCGGTTTGTGCGCCGGCCTGCTGCCGGTAGAGCTCCGCGGATTCTTCCTGTTCCCGCTTGAATCCGGGCGCCAGCAGCTCCCGGGCACGGGCGTGGAGTGTTTCTGCCCTGAGATCTTCGGGGTTGCCCGCGATGTGCCCTTCTGCCAGGTAGTTATAGGAGTTTGCCTCCCGGTAGATGGGGAGGAGATATTCGACCCCGGCGAGGACAACCGGCGTCTGCTCACCGGCAAGAAAATCGGACAGGGCTTTGTCCACCTTTTGGAAAAAGCGGAGAATGTTCGTCTTCTCGTCGTCTGTGCCGACGCCATGTCCGTGGAACGTCATGTCCGGCCGGCCTCGTTCGCCGCCCTGGCGGCCCCTGCTCGCCGTGTGACCCTGAAGCTGCCTCTCCGGATCATCCCATTTCAATGCTTCTGCCAGACTGCGCGGGAGTCGCTCCAGTTCCACCTCCTCCACGCCATATTTCGTGCCCTCCAGGAGCCGGATTTCGCCCTGGCTGAGCGCCAGGATGTGGAATTGCCCGGCGTTCTGGAACAAGGGGAACAGGGGCGTGATGTAAAACTGATCTCCCACGCTGAGGCTTTCCTCGAAGTCGAGCGGCAGCCGATAATGCCGGAACAGATCCGGGGCGGCGAAAAGAACCAGGCCATCGCTCTGTTGCTGCCAGAAGATCGCATCCCTGAGCAAATCGTTGGCCCGCACGAGGAACTCCTGGACTTCCGGCCGGCGCAGGCCGTAATCGGACAGGCGGTCTTCGGCCTGGCCAAGCAGGTTCTTGAGACGGATGGGATCCTGCTGGATCTCAGACCCCGCCCGGTGTGTGGGCATATAGACAGACAGGCGCGGCAGGGGCTCGTGCTTCAATAACGTTCTGAGATCTGATTTTTTCAAGCGATCCATGTTTACCTCCAGATTATTTTTCTAGTCCAACTCTTCAGCGTCACTGCCACCGTGAGTGAGACGGCCGGTTTCATCCAGGCTATCCGGCCCCCTCATGGGTTCTCGCTGCAGGTATGCAGCGCGGCCGATGGCATGTGCCGAGACAGGTGTCGTCAGCAAAATAAAACCTCCGATCAGAATCGCCCGGACGGTAATGGTCGTATCGGCCAGCAGGGCAATCGAAAGCAGCATCGCGATCACGCCCAGTACAACCGCCTTGCTGGCTGCATGCAGCTGGGTATAGATGTCGGGCATGCGGAAGAGACCGAAGATCACCACGGTCATGATGAGCAGGCTCAAAAGGACCAGGCCGTCGATGAGCCAGGGCAGCCAGATCCCCATCATTGTGACAGGCTCCTGGCGCCATAGTACCAGGCTGCAGCCAGAGTGCTGATAAAGGAAAGCAAAGCCAGGACGAGCACCGCGTCAAGATAATAGACCGCCCGGTTGGCGTGGACGAACAAGATCAGGAACCCGATCAGGATCAGTGTGAGTGTATCGAGCGCCAAAAGGCGCGCCAGGACCGTCTTTGCTCGCAGCACCAGGATCACTGTTATACCGAACAGGATGGCACCCCAGATCATTGCCAGAAGGAATACGAAGACGTGCATTTTGCCTCCGTCAT
>DASTFG010000048.1:0-3902 GCA_035708785.1 Anaerolineales bacterium | reverse complement strand
ACTTTCGTATTGCTACAAAAGCACCTCGTTCGACTTGCATGTATTAGGCACGCCGCCAGCGTTCATCCTGAGCCAGGATCAAACTCTCCGCAAAAAATTTTTTCACTCTTGCGAGTGTAGTTTACGGATTTTTTACTGGATCGACAGAGTTGTTGCTTCCTATCACTATTCAGTTGTTAAAGTTCGGGTTACAAAGCGGGCTGGATTTTACTCGCTCCACTTTGGCCTGTCAAGGTTCTAACAGACGAAAAGACCGATGTCTTTGTCTTTCGACATCGGCTCGTCAGACTGCAATGCCACAGGCTTGTGTCTCTGACGGAGACTTTATAACTCAGTTTTCAATGATCTGTCAGGGGGACGAGATCTTTAGAATAGACTGGCAAATGATTATTATATGCACTTTGCCGATTTTGTCAAGAGTTATCAGACAATTGGTCTTGAAGATCTTGGCTTTTCATACCCACCTATCCAGTCACCAAGCTGCATATTCACCTTGCCGTTTTAAAGAACTTGCCACATGATATCAAGGAGGTATTAACAGATCATAAGTGCCCTCTATGAAAATCATTAGAATATTTTTCGATCAACTGCACCGCCTGACCAACCCCATCTTCGCTTTGGATCTTCCGCCCGATGGCCTGCGCCCGCGCTCGAACGGCATCGCTCTCCGCCTCAGCGATCGCGCTTGCTAACTTCTCCACCGAGAGGGACTTCACGAGAATGGGCTTCGGTCCCGCGCCGATCGCCTGGACTCTCCTCCCCCAAAATGGCTGGTCCGCAGTAAATGGTACAACGATATTCGGGATGCCTGCGCGCAGTCCGGCGGATGTCGTCCCTGCTCCGCCATGGTGAATCACTATCTTGCATCTGGGCAATAACCAATCGTGTGGAGCTGCCTCCAGATAAAGCAGATCGTCGGATGATTGATTCGTAACACCGCTCCAGCCGGAAAGAATGATCCCGCGGTTCTTGGTTTGCTTCAAGGCCTTGCGGATGATACGATCGATCCTTTCCCCATCTCGGTTGACCATGCTTCCAAACGTAATGCACACCGGCGGTTTGCCGATCCTCAAAAAGGAATCGAGTTCAGCTTGCGGCCGGTAAGCATTTTCGAGAGGCAAGAAATAATAACCGGTAACATGGACATGTGCCGGCCAATCGCCTGAAGGTGAGATCACGCTTGGGCTCCAGGCGCACAGGATCGGGGTGCGAGGACGAATCGGATCGTCATCGAACGGCCAGAAAAGTTTTCGCTTTGGCAATCCCGCCCGGCGGCGGACTTGTTCGAATCCGGATTTGGTCGTCCACCAGGTGATCTCTTGCGAGAGGATATGCGTCAGCCGATTCACGAAGCGCGATCTAAAATCCGGTAAGGTAACATTAGGGTAATCGCCCGTGGGTGTGAACATTGGAAAGGGCTGTATATGGAGATCCGGGATGTTCTTTTCACGCGCCAAAGTATGTGCACCGACGACATGGGTGAAGGAGTGTATGATCAGATCGGCATCCCCACAAGCCTCCTGTGTTTGGTGCAGGACATCGACACCGATCTCAATCGCATGCTCCATCAGCTCGCGAACCATCTTGATGAAGTTGTGCCCGGCATCGTTCAAGCGTCGACTTAAATCTTCGGGCTCGCCTGCCAAAGGCATAAAGGCGATACCATGTTCTTCAACCATATTCTGGAATCGAACCGGAGCTGCCAATTGAACGCAATGACCTTTCTCCATTAATCCCAGTGACAGTGGAAGAAAAGGCTGCACATCGCCGCGCGAGCCGTAGGTGAGGATGGTTATTTTCATGAACGATATTTTACCTTGCGAGCCGTGCTATACTGACCGACATCAGGAGAGACGATGAGTAAAATTGGAATCTTGCATCCGGGAGAGATGGGAATCTCCGTCGCCGCATCGGCCATCAAGAGCGGTCATGCGGTGTATTGGACATCCGCGGGCCGCAGTGACCAGACGCGCGCCCGAGCCGAGAAATATCACCTGCGAGAAACCGCTTCATTATCACAGCTCTGTCAGACCAGCGAGATCATTTTGAGTGTCTGCCCGCCTCATGCAGCAGAGGATGTTGCGAGGTCTGTGATCGGATCTGGGTTTCGAGGCTTGTATCTGGATGCAAATGCCATTTCCCCGCAGCGCTCCACTCGAGTCGGTGAAATGCTGGAAGAAAATGGTGTTCGCTTTGTCGACGGCGGAATTATCGGCGGCCCGGCCTGGGCACCGAACGAGACCTGGCTTTATTTATCCGGAAAAGATGCAGAGGAGATTGCCGGCTGCTTTCTCAAGGGACCGCTTGAAACGAAGATCAGTGGGGATGAGATCGGGAGAGCTTCTGCAATCAAGATGTGCTACGCGGCATATTCCAAAGGAACCACAGCCCTTCTCGCCGCCATCCTTGCAGCCGCGGAATCTTACAATGTTCGAAATGACCTTTATCAGCAGTGGGATAGGGATGATTCCAATTTCTCAGAACAGGTAAATCGAAGAGCAATCGGGGTGACCGCGAAAGCGTGGAGATTCGAGGGCGAGATGCGCGAGATCGCGTCTACATTTCAAGAGGCGGCCCTGCCAGCTGGATTCCACGAAGCCGCGGCTGAAATTTATCATCGCATGGCAGGTTTCAAGGATTCATCCGAAACCCCACAGCTCGATGATGTTTTGCGGGCACTTCTCGCGAAATAAAATCATCGCCCCTGACGGGGCGATTTGCTTATCACATTTCCTGTCGTCCGGATAGCGCGCGCAGCAGTGTGTTTTGATCTGCATATTCCAAGTCGCCCCCGACAGGAAGTCCGCGCGCGAGGCGTGTGACCTTGACGCCCATAGGCTCCAGCCGCTCACGCAGATACAGCGCAGTCGCATCGCCTTCCATGCTCGGATTGGTGGCAAGAATGACTTCCTTGATCTCGCCTCGCGCCACGCGCGCGATCAGCTGCTTTATTTTCAGATCATCCGGGCCAATGCCTTCGATGGGAGATAAGACACCCTGCAAGACGTGGTACTTCCCCTGATAGCCAGCGGTCCGCTCCAGGGCCACTACATCCAGAGCTTCTTCTACAACACAAACCAGGCTGCCATCCCGTTGCGTTGACTCGCAGATTTCACATCGTTCGCGGCCCGCTTCGGTGATATTGAAACATTCCTGGCAGAGTGCGGTATTGGCTTTTAGGCCTGAAAGCGCAGTCGCCAGATCCTGAGCGACATCATCCGGTGCGCGCAGAAAAAAGAATGCCAGCCGCGAGGCAGACTTGGGGCCGATACCGGGCAGGCGTTCAAGCGAATTAATAAGAGATTGAATTGATTCTGGTAATAGCATATATTTTAGGTTCTGTCATCGCAGCGCATTGTATGAAGACAGGGGATTGCTTCGCCGCCGCTTCGTCTATGGGACCGAAGAGCACAATCCCTCCGCTCAGCGCGATCGGCTCGCAATGACATTTCTTAAAACGGCAGCCCACCTGCCAGCGGACCGAGCAGCTTTTCCTGAAGTTCGCGGGATTGATCGAGAGCCATATTCACCGCGGACAGGACCAAGTCCTGCAGCATTTCGGCATCCGCGTCCTGCAGCAGAGCAGGCGAAATTTCGACAGACTGGCATTTCTGATCGCCGGTCATCACGACCTTGATGGCGCCGCCGCCGGCCGTAGCCGTGACCGTCTCTTCGGCGAGTTTTGCCTGTGCTTCTGCCAACTGCTGCTGCATCTTTTGTAACTGAGCCATCATACCCCCGCTTCCCATTTGTTGTCCTTTGTTAAATCCTTTAGCCATAGATAAATCTCCTAATCAAAACTTTCGATACCAGCTTCATGATTCGCCGATGACGACGAATGGCCCGTTATTCCATATCCACAATCTCGCCGCCCTGATGGATGGCCGCTGCCACCATCCCAT
>DASTFG010000047.1:0-4784 GCA_035708785.1 Anaerolineales bacterium | reverse complement strand
CCTCCTGGACCATCCGCTCGATATCCTGCTGGTTGAGGTTCGTGCTGGCCGTAATGGTGATCTTCTGTTCCTTGCCCGTCGCCCGGTCCCTGGCGCTGACGTTCAGGATGCCGTTGGCATCGATGTCGAACGTCACCTCGACCTGAGGCGCGCCGCGCGGCGCAGGCGGGATTCCCTCCAGACGGAAATCGCCCAGGAGCATATTATCGCCGGCCATCGGGCGCTCGCCTTGGTAGACCTTAACATCCACAGCGGTCTGGTTATCCTCGGCCGTCGAGAACACCTCACTCTTCTTGGCAGGGATGGTAGTATTGCGAGGGATCAAGACCGTCATCACGCCGCCCATCGTTTCCACGCCCAGGCTGAGCGGGGTCACGTCGAGCAGCAGGACATCCTTCATCTCGCCAGCCAGCACAGCCGCCTGGATGGACGCGCCGATCGCCACCACTTCATCGGGATTGACGCTGCGGTTGGGCTCCTTGCCGTCCGTCAGCCTGCGGACCAGGTCCTGCACCATCGGCATACGCGTGGAGCCGCCGACCAGGATCACCTCGTTCAAATCCTTCACGTTGACGTTGGCATCCTCAAGGGCCCGGTGGAATGGTCCCTCACAGCGCTTGAGCAGATCCTCGGTCATCTGCTCGAACTTAGAGCGGGTGAGACGGAGCTGCAGATGCTTGGGACCGCTTGCGTCTGCGGAGATGAACGGAAGGTTGATGTCCGTCTCCATCGTGCTGGAAAGCTCGATCTTGGCTTTCTCGGCAGCCTCGCGCAGCCGCTGGAGGGCCATGCGGTCCTGGCTCAGATCGTAACCCTGATCCTTCTTGAACTCCTGGACCATCCACTGGACGATGCGCTCGTCCCAGTCGTCGCCGCCGAGGTGCGTATCGCCATTGGTGGCCTTGACCTCCACCACGCCCTCGCCGACCTCCAGCACGGAGACATCGAATGTGCCGCCGCCCAGGTCGAAGACGAGGATGGTTTCGTTTTCCTTTTTGTCCAATCCATAAGCTAGGGCTGCGGCCGTCGGCTCGTTGATGATGCGCAGCACCTCCAGCCCGGCGATCCTGCCCGCATCTTTCGTCGCCTGGCGCTGGCTGTCGTTGAAGTACGCCGGAACAGTGATCACGGCCTGTTTGACATCTTCGCCCAGGTAGGCCTCCGCATCCCGTTTGAGCTTCTGCAGGATGAAGGCCGAGATCTCCTGGGGCGTGTAGGTCTTCCCGGTCTGGGGGATGGAGATGCGGACGTCGCCGGACGGCCCCTCGACCACCTTATAAGAAACGATCTGCCGCTCGCTTTCGACCTCATCATAGCGCCGGCCCATAAAGCGCTTGATCGAGTAGACCGTGTTTTCCGGGTTGACAATGGCCTGGCGCTTGGCCACCTGGCCCACCAGGACCTCGCCACTCTTATTGAAGGCCACAACCGATGGACAGATCGGGCCGCCTTCCGCGGTTGGGATGACTACCGATTCCCCACCCCGCACCACTGCGGCCACCGAGTTGGTGGTTCCCAGATCTATTCCTATAATTTTCGCCATATCACTCTCTCCTTATTGACTCATGTCCAATAGATTATTAAGCTGTCACGGGGCGCTGCTTATCCCAGGCGCGCAGGCGGAGGCCCAGCACGATGAACAGAATGCCAAACAGGATCGCGTAGGCGCCGATCATCCATGTCACAGCCAGCAAGCCTGCCGCAGGCCAGACCGCTATAGCAATACCAAACAGCACCGAGAGCACACCGCTGATCAGCAATAACCACTCCCCTTCGATTTCCTCTCTCAAACGGATCGCAGCGATGATCTCGAAAACGCCCGTGATGATTGCCCAGGCTCCGATGATGAGAAGCAGTACAAGGCTAGCTTCTGCGGGCCAAAGAAATGTAAGTACACCGGCAACGATTCCAACCACGCCTTCCAGGATCAGCGGCCAACGCCGTCCGGTTTGTGTACGAAACGCGCCGATTAAAGCAAACACTCCACCCCAGAGCATATATGCTCCAAAGAATAGCACGAGAACCGCGAAGGTGATGCCCGGCCATACGAATGCCAGAATGCCAAAGAGAAGAGCTGCCACGCCTCGCAGTACAAGTGTCCACCAGTTGTGGGCTAATACAGCTAACATTTTTATGCCTCCTGCGTCATGTTCCTAATGAACTTATAGTACGGTAGGGCGACGCGTTCTCAAGGACCACCACCGGTTTGTTCATCGTACAGGCCTTACCCGTAATCGTTTTTGACATGCTTTTATTGAATATGCTTGGGCTTGGCCTTTTTAGCCCTTGCAGTCGAAGCTCCAATGCCCCGATATCTTAATGGACTTCGATCTTGTAAGAGTCTCGATATATCATTCTACAAAATTAATCGAGCCGCCTCAACTAGGGTTTTCCTCTATCATACTTTGCCTAACTCCTGGAATAGGCAAAAAAACCGGGAGCCCAAGAGGCTTCCGGTTTGCAGGTTTCATCCCGAATATTACTTTACTCGGAGCGGCACCGTTTCATTGGTCACGTCAGTGTTGGTTCAGCGCGCCGCTGATTATAGCTATCTGTCCGCCGTTGCCGTGCCGAGCACCTCCTGGATCGCTTGCACGACCAGGTCGGCCTGTTTGACGGGAATCTCATCATGGTTTGACTGCTCGGCAAAGACTTGCTTGGCGTTCGTGGATAGCGAGAGCAGTTTGGTCTGCATTTCCAGGTTCACCTGTTCGAAACCTGCGTTCGCCTCCTCTGATTGGCCCATCAATTCGACGGGGTGCCCATGCGTGATCACGATCATGGGAATATCGCCCAGATTCGTGATGCTTGGAGATTTGCCCAGCGCCATCTCGCTGACCTCCGCCTTTACTGTGTACAGGAGGGATGGATGCAGCTTCTGTACGGCGGTGAGTGTCTCTGCCACATCGGGCGGAAAATAATCCGCCAGGGGGTTGCTGATGGGAAGCAGGGCTTGGAGCGAACGCAGCAGTGTAATCAGAAAGACATTAAATGGCTTGTTCGGTCCCGAATACATCTGCTCAGCCGATTCCCGTATCGATTGTGGGTAGCTAGTCCATTGATCTTCATGAGCCGAATCGATCATCACCAGCCCCATCATCTCATTGGGATGTGCCTGGGCATACAAGCGGGCAATGTAACCGCCGTACGAATGACCTGCAAGGATGTAGGGAGCCTCGATGCCGGCATTGGTGAGCAGCGCTTTCAAATCTGCCACTTGTCCGCTTGGGGAAAGATCGCCCGTGCCTGCCTCGCTCCATGCGTAGCCGGCCCGATCATAAACACAGACACGCGTAGTTTTGGCAGCCTCACTTTGGACAAGCCAGTAATACAAAGATGGGACTCCGGAGCCAGCAAGAATCACCACTGTTGGGTTCCCTCTGCCCTGGCAGTAGATATGCAGATTGTATCCGCCAACATCTACCAGCTGGCCTGGAGGCGGGTAGTTGGCTTTGACCTGTGCCCGTACGATCACGCCGCCAGCGAAGATCGTCCCGACCAGCGCAACCAGGAAAATCAGAAAACCTGCCGCGATCCGTTTGAGCCAGAATAGAATACCGCGCCGGGGTTTGGATAAATTCGTTTTCATGGTTTCATCTCCTCTCGTTGATCTTTTTAAGTACATTTTATGAATTCCAAAGGGCATGCACATCGGCGCAGTGACCCAATCCACTTAAGACAAAAGGCCGTTCTTTCAAACGGCCTCGTATACGTCAAATGATGTATTGTTTACATGCTCATTGCTCCCGGAGGGCATGACCAGACTCAGCCAGTTCGAATCTGGCTCACTTCCTTGCGCACAGCAAATAAGGAATTTCCATCCCGAACTGCGCGGACCATCTCCAAAATGGAATTGATGACAATCTCAGGCTGGTCGAAGATGACGTTGTGCCCGCTTCGTTCTGCGACGATCCGCCGGCCGCGCGTGGAGAGAGCCGTGATCTCCTTTTGAAGCTCCTGCCAGGCCCGTTCGTATTCCTCACGCACCTCTGGACCGAGGCTGGGCGGCACGGCATTGGCATCCAGTTGTCCGTGGCTGATGACGGTCAGCGGCAGATCTCCGAGGTTTTTCACGGGTTGAGTTGCCGCCGCATACACGCTTTCCGATTCGGCGATCATTGCCTCGAGATGGCTGTCGCTCGAAGCGATTGCAGCCCGGCTCGATTCCCTGGTTCGCGCCGGCAATTTGCCCTGATCATCGACAGGGACTAAATTGGGATTGAGAGCGAAAATGCCGATTTTGCCAATGAACTTCATCACGGTGAACATCCCCATCATCGAAGTGACCATCTTCACCAGGCGTTCGGGGAAATATTTCACTTGCTGCTCATGAGCAGTGTCCACCATCACCAGGCCTGTGACCTCGCTTGGATATTTCGCTGCGAACTGGCGTGCAATCGGTCCACCAAGCGAATGCCCGACCAGGATATAAGGACCTGCAATATCTGCGTTGATCAGCATTGTATGGAGTTCTTCAGCCATCACATCTGCTTTGCGTGGCAGCGGACTTGGATCGCTCCAACCGAGTCCGGCGCGGTCATAGACAACCACACGGGTCACCCTTGCGATGGCGGGGCGCACGAGATCCCAGCCGAGACCGATCCCACCTGCTCCCGCGTCGAGCACAACGGTGGGTGTCCCTTTGCCTTCCACGTGCATGTGCAGGCGATAGCCACCGATGTCAACCATCTGCCCCGTGGGTGGGAATTTCTTTTTGAGGCGGGTTTTGGCACGAGCGCCCAAGGCGAGAAGAACGATTGCAGCAACGGCGAGCAGGCCGAGGA
>DASTFG010000046.1:0-3939 GCA_035708785.1 Anaerolineales bacterium | reverse complement strand
GGCGTTTATTATGGGGCGGCGAGTTTTTGACTTTGGAGTGGGCCCGTGGGGGGATAACCCCACCTTTCACGCCCCCTGCTTTGTACTTTCCCATAAAGCCCAAGAAACGATCGTCAGACAAGGTGGAACATCATATACTTTCATCACGGACGGCATTGAAAGCGCTCTTGAAAAAGCTCGAGCCGCCGCAGGTGAAAAAGACATCGTTTTGAATGGTGGAGCGAATGCTGCTCAGCAGTACTTAAAAGCTGGACTGCTGGACGAAATAAATCTTCACCTCGTGCACGTACTGCTCGGCGAAGGTATCCCGTTGTTCGAGAATATTGGCACTGGGCAAATTAAACTGGAGAAAATCAGCGTGATAGAGGCTCCTGGCGTCACCCATCTTCGATTCCGCGTCGTAAGGTAGGACATAGGACAATTGACAATGGGAGCTCATAACATCAACGACAAGGCTAAGGAGTCAATTCATGGCAAAAAAACCATCGAAAGGTAGTGGTCGTCCAATTCCAAAAATTGAGATAAATTTGGAATTATCACCAGAACAAGGTGAAGAACTACTCAAAACATTCAAGGATCGTTTTGAGAAAAACATGCAGCGCCACAGAGGTCTTGAATGGCCCAAAATACAAGCAAAACTGGAAGCTCATCCTGAAAAACTGTCGTCACTTAATGCAATGGAAAGCACCGGCGGTGAACCGGATGTTGTTGGTTATGATAAAAAGACGGGCGAATACATTTTTTATGATTGTTCAGTGGAAAGTCCTAAAGGCCGCAGAAGTATCTGTTACGACGGAGAAGCGCAGGAAGAAAGAGCAAAGAAAGGTGTTCACCCAGCCGGTAACGCGATGGATCTCGCAGCCGCCATGGGTATCGAGCTTTTAACGGAAGAAGAATACCGGGCGTTGCAGCAACTTGGAAATTTCGATACAAAAACGGAGAGCTGGGTGAAAACACCTACTGACATTAGAAAACTCGGCGGCGCCCTATTTTGCGATCGTCGCTATGGGCATGTCTTTGTGTTTCATAACAGTGCCCCCTCCTTCTATGCCGCCAGGGGATTCCGTGGCTCGCTAAGGGTCTAAATTTTTACACAGAGAGGGAAGCAGGGCGATTTTCAGTAATTTGGCCCGGGGCAAAAGATCGTCAGAGCCAAACCCGCCCCGGCAGCTAAACAAAACGTTGGGTGGCAGACCCAGGTTCATGCGTGATGTTATTTGAATAGGCAGCCGATGGATGAAAATCTGCGATTAGAAGTCCTTCACGGCGATCAACTCACGTCACAACAGCTGGCAGAAATCCACGCGCTTTGTAATTGTGCTTATAAGGCAGACCTGGAACCCTTATTCCGGACGTTTACCGATACAACCCATGTTCTCGGCTGGTGGGGCTCCGCTCTCGTTAGTCATGCGATGTGGGTGACCCGCTGGCTTCAGCCCAGCAATCAGCCTCCATTACGCACTGCCTATGTGGAGATGGTCGCCACTGAGCCTCAGTTCCAAGGGCGTGGCTTTGCAACCGCGGTGATGCGTCGGCTTGCAAGTGCCATTCATGATTTTGAAATGGGAGGTTTGTCTCCCGCAGAATCCATGTTGTACGAGAAATTGGGTTGGGTCTTTTGGCAAGGTCCGCTCTTCATCCGGACACCAGATGGCTTGCTTTCCACACCCGAAGGGAGCGTAATGATTTTGCGGTTGCCGAGGACACCGCCTCTCGATCTCACCTTACATTTGTCGGCCGAGTGGCGTGAAGGTGAATTGTGGTAATGTTTCTCTAGCAAGGGTAAGGCGGGTTGGCAACCCGCCCTACTACTCCACCCAATCCAGAATCTTATGCCAGACGCCTGCCAGCGGCAGGAACCACGGAAACCCGTTGTACAAGCCCAGCGGCGCTGAGGGGAAGGGAATCGCAGCAAACGGGTGCTCCTTGATATTCCCCTTTAGCATCGATTCCGCAACCGTCTTGCCGAGGTAGGTTGCCATGGCCACGCCGTGACCGGCATAGCCGAGCGAGTAAAACACGCCGTCCACTTCGCCGACGTGGGTCATCCTATCGAAGGCAAAGTCCAGCGTGCCGCCCCAGACGTATTCGACCCGCACATCCTCCAACTGCGGGTACACCTGGACCATCTCCCGCCGCAGGATCTCCGCGCTGCGCCGGATGGTACCGGAGGTTTCAGGGAAGAATGCGGCGCGCCCGCCAAAGATCAGTCGGTTGTTCCACAGGCGGAAGTAGTTCAGGTAATGTTTGTAATCGAAGATCATGCGCTTGTTCGGGATCAATTGTCTTACCAGATCGTCCGGCAGCTTTTCTGTCGCAATTATGAATGAGCCGATCGGGATGATTTTCTTCTGCAGGTTCTTCGTGACGCTTCCCGTATAACCGGACGTCGCCACCAAAACGGATTCCGCGGTCAATGCGCCCCGATCCGTTTCGACAAGGAATCGGCCGCTCCTACGCTCGAGGCTGCGGACGCGCGCCCGCGCCTGGAGCCGCGCCCCGGCTCTTTCCGCCGCCTCCGCCAGGCCCGCGACGTATTGCGCCGGGTTCAGCCCCCCGCTCATCTCGTCCAGCAAGGCGCCATGATAAATATCCGAGCCGATCTCGCTCCGTTGCTCCCCGCGCCGAACCAGACAGACTTTATGCCCGAATTCCTTTTGCATGAATTCCACTTCCGCCTCGAGCGCGCCATAATGCTTCGGCTTGTTGGCGACGAGCAGGTGACCGTAGCGCGCGAACCCGCAGTCGATGCCTTCTTCTCTTACGATCTCCTCGATGGTATCGATGGAATCCAGAGAACATTGAAACAATCTTCTCGCAATCTCGCGCCCGTATTTCTCAAGTACGGTCCTCATCCCCAGCTTGAGGCCTGTCAGCACCATGCCCCCATTGCGCGAGCTTGCACCCCAGCCGATGGTATTCGCCTCCAGTACTGCGACTTTCACGCCGCTCTTTGCCAGTGTGCGCGCCGCGCTCAAGCCGGTATATCCCCCGCCAATGATGGCGACATTCACTTTCTCGGGCAGAGGAGTTAGATCTGAGTCGTCCGGCATCCGGACGGTGGTGTGCCAGTAGATGTGTTGTCTGGGGGTCATAGATGTTTCCCTACCGGCGCCTGGCGGCTCCTCTCTCATACCGGAGGACAGACCCTTGAATGACCAGCCCGATGACGACAATAACGAAGAATATGATCCCGCCGGCCGGGCTCTCCGGGAAAAGACTCTGCACGATCAATGCGGCTCCTGCCAGGGACGATAAGGTGATCAGCGCCCAGTCGAAAAGCAGGCTGACCAGTATCACGCCCAGGATTCCACCGATGATATAAATGATCCAGAGGGATGCGCCTGTATCCATGTCCACCATGCCCGCCAGGGCGGTCAAAATATACCCGCCGGCCAGAAATCCTGCGATCGCGATCGCCAGGCGCTGCAGGAAAATCGCCAGCAAAGCGAAGATGATCCCGATGACCAGCCCGATGATGACGGCCACGCCCTCGGAAGTCTGCGGGAGCCTAGACGCCAGCTGCAGGCCTGTGACAAATCCCGCCGCGCCCACGAACAGCCAGAAGAGTTTACGCCCCGCAACCAGCAGGCCGGCCCCAAGAATTACATTGACAAGATTCAGCAACTTGACCTCCCGGTGTAGGTCCACTCTCAATTCCTTCGCGTTGAGCGGAGTGGTGATCCTGAGCGATCATCGAAGGAGATGCCACGTAGTCGAAACGCGGATTCGCAAAAAGCTGCGCTTCGACTTACACTTCGTCTCCCCTTCGGCAAGCTCAGGGACGCTCAGTGTCCGCTCAGCGCGAATATCTTTTGTCAGACTAAAATAATATTACCGCTGCTCACCGTCCGGATGTTCTTTGCATCCTCATAATCAGGGCCTGTGTAACCGCACCTAGGATGAACAGGCCGGCCCCGACGAGGGTCTCGGCCGTGG
>DASTFG010000045.1:0-4233 GCA_035708785.1 Anaerolineales bacterium | reverse complement strand
AAGGGATCGTGTGCTACTTATTCGTACAACTGCCGGAGCGTTTTCCGCCATTCCGGGTTGGCGAGGATGTCCGTATGATCGCTGATCTGGTCGATGCTCCCGATCCGGTTCCCGGCGGCGAGCTGGCTGACGACCGGGTCCATGATCCGGGCGCGGATCGCCTCTGCAAAGGCTCCGCCATCGATCACCTGGAACGGACGCCCGAAGAAATTCCTGGCTTTCGCCGGGAGACTCTCCGTGATGCCCAGGCGGTTGTGCACCCCGGCGATATGCTCGTAGGCCGGGACGAGATATTTCTCACGTTCCTGCCAGGTCTCCGCCAAGAGCGTTTTCCTGAGCACCGGCGATAGATCTCCCCCGCACTGCAGTTTAAGGAATGCCGTGCCGAACCACTTGGGGTACGGAGCATACTGCTTCTCCATCAGGAAGCCCAGACGCATCACGTGCCGCACGAGCCGCGCCCCGATGAGCGCCGAGCCGATCTCATCCCCGACCAGGCCGGCGCGGCCCATCAAATGCTCCTCTTCGCCGATCCGATCCCAGCCGGAGGCTAGCAAGTACAGCCAGACGTCATCCGGGTAATAGGAAAACCTATCTCGAACAGCCTCCAGCCCGATCCCGTCATGGTAGACTGCGCCACCGACAATGGTGCGCAGCTTCTGTTCGGAGAAGGTCAGCCAGTCGGCAGGCTCGATCGGCGTCTCGATGTCGAAGCCCAGGTAATCGAGAAAGTAGCCGCGCAGGGTAAGGATCTCGACGTGGTGGTTGACCGGACTGGCCTCGATTTCCTGAAGTGCCTGAACGTTGTTGTCATCCGGGTCGGGCGGCGAAAAGTTCGTCGAATAGCCGTGGAACCTGGGCGGCAATCCATTCCGCAGCGCCTCATCAATCGCCTGACGATGCTGGGCGAGATCATCTTCTCTGAGGAAAAGCATCAGGCGCGGGCCCCAATCGTGATCCCTGGACATCTCGGTGTCGAAGCCTAAGATCTCGGAGCCCGTGCCTATCAGCGCTGCGCTATATTGCAGGTCAGGGAAAGTCCTGTCAAGGATGGGCTGGACTGCTTCATAATAGAAGAGTTGCCCGAGCCGGAGGCCGGGGATGAAGTCTGGCATGATGGTCTATTTTATTCCAACTTCAGTCAATGAAGATCAGAAATAAGCTCTCTGCGCCGCGCGAAGCGTCGGCGCATGTGTGAAGCAATCAGCGCCGCCGGAGACAACGGCTGGTGCAGATAAAAAATGGAATACAACATATTTGATTTTTCGGTATGAGGGGATCTCAAAGAACTTTACCGGCGGCGGGAACTGCTAAAAATTGCTTGCTCAGCAACACAGAATGTGGGATAATGATTTTGATAACTGAATAATGCTTGTTATCAGGAGGTCATGTACTCGGCCCAGTTGGGTACAGTAGCTCAGCAGGATTACCCTTAGAGCGCCTGAATCGGATGCGTGTTTTTGCACGCCCGATTCCAGGCGCTTATCTTTTTAAGGAGGCGTTTGCTCCCATGGCGAATGAAAAACAGTTCAAGCTCAAAACCATATTTATCGCCACGCGCGGGGTGACCGAATATCGAGAAACCATCGCCCGCTGGGTGAACCAGGACGACGTGGTTCTCGAAATTGGATGCGAATGGGGCACAACGACCGCCTTGATCGCGCCTCACTGTAAAGAAATTCTGGGGACCGACGTAAGCGCAGACTGCATCAAAAAGGCGAGACAGATGCACCCGCATCTTCGATTTGAAGTGCTAGACGCCTATGACCTTCGAACCGCATTGGGTTTCAACATGCGCTTCACCAAGATATACATCGATGTATCCGGTCTTTCCGGCTACCGGTCGCTGCTGGACGTGATCGCGCTGCTCAACATGTATGCAACGGTCTTCAACCCCGAGGCGATCTTTGTCAAAAGCGGTGCTCTCAAGCACTTTGCCGCTCGCTGCATTGCCTGGCGATCCTTACAGAGCCGCTGTTGATAAGCAATTTCCATTAGAATAGAACGCATCAATCCAGTTTGTATAGAAAGGATACATACCATGGAATACCGAATGCTGGGTCGTTCCGGCGTGCTTGTCTCGCCGATCTGCCTCGGGACGATGAATTTTGGCGGTCCGACCAATGAAGAAGATTCATTTGCGATCATGCGCAAAGCGGTCGAGGCCGGGATCAACTTCTTCGATAGCGCGAACGTTTATACCAAAGGGGAGAGCGAGAGGATCACGGGCAAGTTTCTGAAGGAGAATAACCTGCGTGAACAGGTGGTGCTGGCCACCAAGGTATTCAGCCGCGTGGGCGATCTGCCGAACGATGGCGGCGCGAGCCGCTATCACATCATCCAGGCCTGTGAGGATTCTCTCCGGCGCCTGCAGACCGACCACATCGACCTGTACCAGCTCCACCGCCCGCCGCTGACGCATCCGCAGGAGGAGACCCTGCGCGCCTTCGACGACCTGATCCAGGCCGGGAAAGTCCGCTATATCGGTTGTTCCACACACCCGGCCTGGATGGTGATGGAAGCCCTGTCCATCAGTGAGCGCTACGGGCTGAATCGTTATGTCAGCGAGCAGCCGCCTTACAACCTTCTGGACCGCCGCATCGAGAACGAGCTCCTCCCGCTGTGCCAGAAATATGGCCTGGCGATCCTGCCCTGGTCCCCGCTGGCGATGGGCATATTGGCGGGTCGCTATAACCAGGCTGACAGTTTCCCGGAAGGTTCACGCGCCCAGCTTTGGGGCAGCAATATGGTGAAGGCGCGCATCACCCAGCGCGGCATAGAGGTGGGCCAGGCCGTGAGCCACCTGGCGCAGGAACGCGGGCTCACGGCTTCGCAATTTTCCCTGCTATGGGTAAGGGATCAGCCGGGCGTCACCGCGCCGATCGTCGGCCCGCGCACACTTGCCCATCTGGAAGATGCCCTTGGCATCTTGGATAAAACGCTCGATGAGGCTGACCGTCCGTTGTTCGATGAGCTTGTCCACCCGGGGACGGCCGTGTCTGATTTCCATAACTCGAATGATTGGATGAAGGCGCGCATTCTCTGATATTTGGACCACCGGCCTGCCCGGGTCTCTGGACAGACCTTAACAGGACAAAAAGGAGATCTACTGTGACAACGCGCATACGCCGTAAGGCAGCACAACGCAAAAGGAACAATAAACTGCTGTTATGGGGCCTGATCGCCCTGTTCATTCTGTCGCTCTCTGTTGTCTTCTTCAGATGGCAAGCTGCAAACAGCTCCCCCGTGTATCCTGCGCAGATCTCCGTCGAGGAGGCCTTTGCCAGGCGGGACGCCGGTGCCTTCATCCTCGATGTGCGCGAGCCGGACGAGTGGAATGAGCTGCATGTCCCTGACTCGACCCTGATCCCGCTCGGTGAACTTGCGTCCCGCGTGGACGAGCTGCCGCAAGACCAGGAGATCGTGGTGGTCTGCCGCTCCGGCAACCGCAGCGCCCAGGGACGCGACATCCTGCAGGAGGCAGGCTTCACGCGGGTAAGCAGCATGGCCGGCGGACTGACCGAGTGGAGAGCAGCCGGCTATCCTACGGTGAGTGGGCCGTAAGATCTCAGACCTTCGATCGGCACCCCTCGTCAATTTCCCTGGCGGAGCGGCTTAAGATCCTTCTTCTGGACCCGCCTGGCGGGGTCATTCTTCAGGACACTGAGCTTGCCGTTGGTCTCGAGCGTGGCTGCCTCGACTTCCTCGAGCTGCTCCTCGCCTTTGAGCCTCATCTGCTCTTCAACGGTTTCCATCCGCATTCGTTCTACCGCTAATGCTTCACCCAGTACGGCTCCTTTTTGGACCAGGACCCGGGGAGGGGAATTCGTCAGGCGGAAGATCAGCGTGCTGCGTGCAGAGAGGTAGCTGACCAGGAGATGGACCAAGACGATTGTGACCAAACTCACCGCACCCTGCAGGATGGGCACTTCGCCGTAGATCACACTGTCGAAGGGATCCCCCACGATCGTGATCACCACGAAATCCATGGTGGATAACTCTCCGATGCTGGGCTTGCCAAGGATGCGCATCAGCGCCAGGCCGATCAAAAACATTGCGGAAGCCCGGATGAGAATTCCCGGTATTGTCAGTTCCATGCCTTTACGACCTCCCGTCTGTGGTCTTGGCCTTTGCCCTGCTTTTTGTCTTTGGTTTGGTCTCGGATAAGTCCTGCTTCTGGACGGGCTTCGCCCAGTCTTCCAGCACGACGCTGATCTGCCCGTTGGGTTCGAG
>DASTFG010000044.1:0-3226 GCA_035708785.1 Anaerolineales bacterium | reverse complement strand
TACTGTTAGCAAGTTCTGAGGGTGGTCCTCAGGCAAACATCTTATATTAGAAAGGAAGTTCTCTTATGTTATTTGCACCCAAAGAAAAAGGCCAGGGCCTGGTCGAGTACGCGATCATTCTCGCGCTCGTCGCCATCGTGGTCATTGCCGTGATGCGCCTGCTTGGCCCCAAGATCGGCAACACTTTCAGCACCATTGCCAACTCTCTGCCGTAACCGCTCGCGAGAGCAAAAAGCCCTGTCAAGCAAGCGACAGGGCTTTTTGTATATTGTTTTGCAATTTAATTTTCTCTAAAAAGTGTCATAATTTATTCGCTCTGAGGAGGTACTCAGAAATGGCGGTCTTTTATTTGAAAGGATATTATCATGTTTTTTGCATCCGAAGAACTGGGCCAGGGCCTCGTCGAGTATGCAATCATTCTCTCGTTCGTCGCCATTGTGGTCATCGCGGTGGTCCGCTTGCTTGGACCGGAGATCGGCAACACGTTTAGCAGCCTGAATAATTCTATTCCGTAACTTTCCGTCAACGAAGGAGAGCCTTATTTTGCATAAGGCTCTCCTTCGTTTCAGCAGGATCCTGATGGGGCTGGATTATACATACTTCTCACGCAAGACCGAAGAGATATAGTCCATGGTTGCCACGACGACGGCAATCGCCAGCATTTGTGTGCTCGCAGCGCGGTAGTTCAGCAGGTTGATGTTTTGCTGAAGCAGGAACCCAATCCCGCCGCCGCCGACGAAACCGATGATCGTGGACATGCGTACGTTGATATCCCAGCGGTACATGGTGTAGGAAATATAGGGTGGGATGATCTGAGGAACCACCGCGTAGATAATGGTCTGCAGGCGGTTCGCGCCGGTGGCTTGAACCGCCTCCAGCGGCCCAGGGGAAATGCTTTCGACCTGCTCGGAATACAGCTTGGCAAGGCTGACGATCGTGTGCAAACCAAGAGCCATCACACCTGCAAAGGGACCAATGCCGACCGCGATCACAAAGACAATTGCCATGACCAGGGCTTCCACGGAGCGTAAGGCATTGAGGATCGTGCGGGTCACATAGTAGATGGTCATCCCGATGGGCAGCGTGTCTTTCGGCCGGGTCAGGGCGGCCAGGAGGAAGCCCAGAGCTGCACCGAGGAGGACCGGCCCCCACAGGGTGTACTCCGGACGGCCGATCTGGTACAGCCATTCGATCAAGGCACCGATCAGCCCCAGGACCGTCGCTCCGGCGGCTGCAGACGCCAATAGATTAAATACTTTGACGCCACCCGCGGGGACGTTTTCTGCAATCCGCTGCCCCAGCCGGCCCAGGAAGCTGCTTACGGTGCCGCCGGCGGCCAGCCCGCCCAGAGCCGGGGTGGTGATCCGCACGATCTCGCCGAGCTGGAACAGGAAATTCCCCAGAAACCCAAAGGAACCCAGAGTTCCGCTCAGCCTGGTGCCGAGATTGCTTGCTAAAGCCGCGAGCTGGAATAATCCATAGAAACCCACGAGCACAGCCAGAAGCAGGACAAGCAGCCGGGTCACGCGCAATCTGGAAGATGGAGGCGTGAGTTCCTCCTGAGGCAGCGCCCAGCGCATTGCAACCAGCAGGGCGACAGGGGAGACAACTAAGCTGGCAACATTGACCAGAATATTCGCTGCGAGCGGCGCACTCAATGTACTCACCCAGCGCACGGCGATGAAACCGAGCAGGATTCCGACCGGCCAGCCCAGCACCGAAAGTGCAATGCTGGCAAGCGGACTTCTTACAGACTTCATCAGGTTGCGGGCAGCGATAAAACTGAGCGGAATGGCCAGGATCGTCCCCAGGGTGGTTGCCAGCAGCGCCAGGAATACGGTCTCGATGATCTTGCTCCAGGTATCTATGGCGCTTTGTGAGAACCGGGGAGCGCCCACATTCCGCCGCATCGTGGCGCGGATGAACTGCACCTCGTCACTGGGACGGTTTGGAAGCTCCAGCTCGACGATAAAGTGACCGTCCGAATCGGTCTGTGCAGTGTCCCGCCCGAGCTGGACGGAATTGGCCGGATCGCTGCCGGGAACGAAGCGGACCGGCCCCGTGGTATTCGGTGCGAAGTTAAAACCTTCCACCGTCACGGTCTCGCCCGGCTCCCCGCACGCCGGCGTGATAGTGATGTAGGGCCCGGAAGCCGGGGTTTCGACAGGCGGAGCCCCACCCGGCGGGCAGGGGATATAGACAGGAGCAGTGAGTGCCTCCACCTCCTGATCGAACGTGAAGATATCGGGTTGGGCCAGGGCGCGCGTCACGCGCACCAGGCTGGACTGCCGCCGCTCACTGCGCAATTCCTGCAGGTCGATCTGGGTGATCTCAAAGCCATAGGCGTAGATGACCAGGACCAGCAGGACGGCCAGGCCGATCTGCAGCGATTTCCAGGGAGATGAGCTTTTATTTTTCATGTTCAACCCACCCGTTCGGCATCGCGGCCGTAGATATCTTTGAATTTCTGGTCGTCGATCTCTTTCGGCAGGCCCTCGAAGACCAGCCGGCCTTCGTTGAGGGCGATCACGCGGTCCGCGTAGCGGTGGACGAGATCAAGGAAGTGCAGGCTGCAGAGCACGGTGACCCCGTCCGTTTCGTTGATCTCTTCGAGATGCCTCATAATACTGTGGGCGAGGACAGGGTCGAGGCTGGCGACCGGCTCATCGGCCAGGATCATCTTCGGGTCCTGCATGAGCGCCCGGGCGATGCCGACGCGCTGCTGCTGCCCGCCGCTGAGCTCGTCCGCGCGCTGGTCCGCTTTATCCGCGATCCCGACGCGCTCCAGCTGTTTGACGGCCTTTTCCATGTCGACCTTTGGAAAGCGGTTCAGCAGGCTCCAGGCCGGGTTGATGTAGCCAAGGCGGCCTGCCAGCACATTGGTGATCACCCTCGAACGGTGCACCAGGTTGAAATGCTGGAATACCATGCCAATCTGGCGGCGGATGCGGCGCATTTCCTCGGGCGTCGCCGCGGTGATATCTTCTCCATCCCAGAGGATCTGTCCTGAGGTCGGCTCGATCAGGCGGTTGATGCAGCGCAGAAGTGTGGATTTCCCTGAGCCGCTCAAACCGATCACCGCCAGGAATTGGCCTTTTGGCACCTCGAATGAAACGTTATCCAGCGCTCGAACTCCACCCTCGTAAACTTTGGTCAGGTTCTTCACTTGGAGCATGATAGGCTTCTCGCAGTCATTGATATTCACTTCAGATGATGACGCCGGTTC
>DASTFG010000043.1:0-8601 GCA_035708785.1 Anaerolineales bacterium | reverse complement strand
TTTCGGCCTTCTAATGAATCAATTGGATATGAATAGTATAGTGATACCAACCGTCTAAAACAAGCCCTTTCTATACGAAAAGGTTACACTTTTAGTGTTGGATGTATGTCATCCCATTTCAGAGGCAAACGTAGTAGCCTTGCCTAAGGGTGTTGACATCTCCTCTTTTTTTCGCTAAACTATACGCAAGAGAAAGAACAGGAGTTGTCATGCCTGATACCACCTTAACGTCACATCTCACGCCTCAGACCACGCTGGCCTCCGCGATCAACTCGTGGGAGGCGTTTCTCGTCGATAAGGGCCGCTCGCCCAATACGATCAAAGCCTTCCTCTCGGACGTGCGCATCCTGACCCAGTTCCTCCCCGAGAATACCACCCTGGGCAAGGTCTCCACGGCCGACCTCAACCGCTACTTCGAATGGATGGAGAAGGAGCGCGAGGTCCCGTGCAGCCCCAAGACGCTGGCCCGGCGCATCACCGCCACCAAGTCGTTCTTCCGCTGGCTGCACCAGTTCGGCGTCCTGACATCCGACCCCGCCGAGAAGGTCGCGCAGCGCTCTGCGATCAGTCCCCTTCCCACCGTGCTGACTCCTCAGGAAAACGACGCGGTCCTGCTAGCGGCAGACCGTCACCGCCGTGCCCAGAAACCGGACGCGCGTCCCTTTGCACTGGTCTATCTCCTGCTCTCGACGGGCATCAAGAAGAGCGAGACGTTGGGAATCAAGCTCGAGCACATCGAGCTGGATGCACCCAACGGGCCGCAGGTCTTCATCCGGTATGCCAGCCCGGCGAACCGCTACAAGGAGAGGAAACTGCCTCTGCCCGATGACTGGGTGGCAGCCTACCATGAGTACGTCTCCCAGTACCAGCCGGCGGAACAGCTCTTCCCCTGGTCACCGCGGCGGCTAGAGTACCTGCTTGAAGATATCGGCAACGAGGCCGGGCTGACCAAGCACCTGTCCTTCGATATGTGCCGCTGGACCTCGGCATTGAACGATTTCCGCGCCGGCGAGGAACCCGATAAGATCCGCCAGAAGCTGGGCGTGTCGAAGATCCAGTGGCGCGAGCTGTTCATCAAGTTGAAGCAGTTGGCGGGGAGTAAGGAATAGAAAACAAGGACCGCTGGTCGAGTAGCCCGAGTGTTTGTCGAGGGCGTATCGAGACCAACTTTAGCAAAAAGAATTCTTCTTCCATAAGAACCCTTTGTGGTTCGCGCTTCGACTACGGTCTCACCTGCACTTGAAGCTGAACGCTTCCCGTTCAGGTGCAAGTGTCGGCTTTGCTCAGACCTCCGCTCAGCGCGGGTTTACCCTCTCGTCATCGAAAAATACAGGGCCTGGCGGGTGGCGTTCGTCAGCCGGAACGGATGGGCGGGACGGTAACCCGGCACCCAGACCACCTTCCCTCCCATACAAAGCAGGGGCCAGCGGTCCCGCGCCCGCTGCGGCAGTTTGACGTTGATAAAGAAGTCCGAGAGCTTCACCTCGTGGCCGTTCATGCCGAGCGGCTCGAAGCGGTCACCCTCATGCCGGACGCGCAGCTCTAGCCCATCGGAAATGCCGCGCGCATCCAGCCAGACCTGGAACGGGTTCTCATTGGCACGTGCCTGCTCCAGCGCCAGCGAGGCGATGTTCCAGCGCTCGCAGCTCAACTTCCAGCCGCCGGATAATTTCACCTGTCCCGGCACCTGCAGCGGAATGATGTTCTGCCCCTGCGGCATCTGCGGCCAGCGCTCGATCGGCAGGGTGATGTTCCCGGCGACAACATAGATCAGCTCACCTTCGCGCAGGAGATGCAGACCACCGGTCAGGTCCACGCGGGCGCGGCGCTCCTCCTCCGGCTCGGCGATGAAGCGCGCGGCGCGCTCGAGGGTCGCGTAGCTCACGTCCTGATCTTCCGGGTGGATGCGTTCGATCGCCCGGCGGACCAGGTTCCGCTGGAGCCCGACCGGGAGTTCGGCGAGCGCGGAGGAATCGAAGGCGATGAAGTCCGGATTTTCATGCACGACACATCCCTTCCAGGCCTCATCCACAACGCCCGAAAGGACCTCATAGTCCCCCGCCAGGGAGCGCGACGTGCGCCAGAGCACCTCGCGGAAACGCGGGTTGTAGGACTCGAGCGTGGGGATGAGCAGGTGGCGCAGACGGTTGCGGA
The DNA here is from genome assembly GCA_035708785.1 of Anaerolineales bacterium. Lineage (GTDB taxonomy): Bacteria > Chloroflexota > Anaerolineae > Anaerolineales > Villigracilaceae > Defluviilinea. The sequence goes on along the minus strand of DASTFG010000043.1, from coordinate 6,447 downwards.
AGAAGTCGAGCGAGGCGTTGCTCGGGTCATGCCGCGGGCGGAGGCCGTTCGCCGCGCAGTAGACGATCGTTTCTTCGCGCCAGACGGCGAGCAGGGGCCGCACGATGGGAATATCGGGGTCGAAGGTCCGGATGACCGTACGATAGTTCATCCCTTTCAGCCCCGCGAGGCCTGCGCCGCGGATAAAGTGCATCAGCACGGTCTCCACCTGGTCATCTGCGGTATGCCCGACGGACACAGCCTGCGCCTTCAGACGATGCGCCTGCTGCATGAGAAAGCGGTAACGCAGGATGCGTGCTGCCTCCTCGATCGAGAGTTTTTCGGTGTCCGCGAAGGCACGCACATCGCCGCTCTCGATCACCGAAGCCAGGTTAAGGCGCGCCGCGGTCTGTTCCACGATGTTGGCATCCGTATCGGCATCCGGGCGAAGCTTGTGGTTGAAGTGCGCGACGATGACGTGATACCCGGCTTTGCGCAGGATGCTCATCAGGCACAGGCTGTCGGGGCCGCCCGAGACGCCGGCAATCACGGGATGATCGCGGCTCAGACCGCACTCCTCGCGCAGGATGGATTGAATGTTTTCGAGCATCAGAACGGCGAGATCAGATTTGATACAATTCCACCAGGACGCCCGAGGTGCTTTCGGGATGGATGAAGGCGTATCGCTTCCCATCGGACGCGGTGCGCGGCTTTTCGTTGATCAGGCGCACGCCTTTCGTTCGCATTTGAGACAGCATCCCTTCGATGTCATCCACCTCCAGGCAGATGTGATGCATACCCGGCCCGCGTTTGGCAAGGTATCTGGCAATGCCCGATTCATCGCCGGTAGGAAGCACCAGTTCCACCTCCGAGTTGGAAAGCGGCAGGAAGGCCACCTGTGATTGCTCTGCGGGCACATCGCGCAGCTCGTGCAGCTCCATCCCCAGCGCATCCCGCCAGAAGGCAAGCGCCTTTTCCATATCGTCCACAACCACGGCCACATGATTGATCTGTTTCACTTTTGGCATCGTCTTCTCCATAAAGGTGACGGGCACCGGGAACCCCTTGTATTGATGTTTCCCAACACCCCGGTCCAATGATCGTCACCCGTAAATTTCTATGATTGATTATAGCCGCTTCTTGTTGTACAATCCGAGAGCGATTAAGATAGAGCAATGACCAACCTTCCTATTAACGTTCGCCGCGTTGCCGTAATGATCGGCATCATCCTCCTGGTCTTTGTCGTCCTCGAGTTCAACCGCCGCCTGTCGGAGCTGAACACGCTCAACAGGCAGAGGGAGCTCATGCGCGTCCAGGTGACCCAGGCCGTCGAGACCCAGATGGCCCTGCAGACCCAGGTCGCCTACGCAGGCTCGAACAGCGCGGTGGAGGAATGGGCGCGTGTCGACGGACATTACGTCCAGGAAGGCGATCTGCCGGTGGTCCCGCTGGCGCAGCCCGGCGAGCTTCCTGTGGAAGCCAGCACGCCCACGCCGGTCCCGACCCAGATGGCGAACTGGGAAGTCTGGTGGACCCTGTTTTTCGGGGAATGAGTCCTCTGCCGGTCTTGCACGCAGCCGCCCTCCTCCCATGCCGGACAACCCATCCACTCCGTTCGTGACCGCAGACAGGCTCGCGCTCTTTCCCGATTCGACCCGCGTCCGGAACGATTCACTTTTTATCGCAGGACATGATCTCGCCTCGCTCGCGGAGCATCACGGGACCCCGTTATATATCTACGACCTCCTCACCATTGACGCGTGCCTGGCGGAGTACCGATCCGCGCTGCGAGGGCATTATCCCGGTCCCTCTCACATCACCTACGCGGGGAAAGCCTTCCTGTGCAAAGCCATCGCCGAATGGACACAGGTACACAACCTGCAGGTTGACTGCACGGGCGAGGGGGAGATCGCGATCGCGATTGCAGGCGGCGTAACGCGCGGGAATATCCTCGTGCATGGGGTGAACAAATCGAATGCCGATCTGGAAGCTGCGCTCAAACACGCGGGGACGATCGTGGTCGACAATCTAACGGAACTCGAAAAAATCACAACCCTCCTTTCAGCCAAGCCACTTTCCACTTTCCACTCACCAGACCTCTGGCTCCGCCTCCTGCCCGGCGTCGCCGTCCGCACGCATCACGCGCACACGCAGACGGGACAACACAGTAGTAAGTTCGGCATGACGCGCGGCGAGATTCTGGAAGCCGCAAAGTTCTGTAAGCAAAATGACCTGCCCCTCAATGGGATCCACCTTCACCAGGGCTCGAACTTCCGCGACCCCGAGCCGTTGATCCCGGCCGTTGAGATGGCATTGGACCTCGCAAGGGGGATCGGGTTCGAAGGTGAATGGCATTTCTCTCCGGGCGGTGGATGGGGCGTCGCGTACCATGAAGACGAACTGCCGGACCCGCCCATCGAGAGTTATGTGCGCGGGATCGCGGAGGCAGTCGTCGAGGGGTGCAGGCCGCGGGGCCTGGACCTCCCCCACCTGCACCTCGAGCCGGGACGAAGCCTGGTGGCCCGCGCCGGGGTCGCCCTCTACCGCGTCGGCACGGTCAAACGCCGGGCGGACCGGACATGGCTGCTGGTCGACGGCGGCATGGCCGATAACCCGCGTCACGCCATGTACGGGGCGCGGTATTCCTGTTTAACGGTAACCGGTGTCGAGCGCGAACGCACCGAGCGGGTCAGCATCGGGGGTCCGTATTGCGAGTCCGGGGATGTCCTGGTCGAAGACCTGCCGATGCCGCGCGTCGAGGAGGGCGAGCTGATCGCCATCCCGGTCGCGGGCGCGTATCACCTGAGCATGTCGAGCAACTACAACGGCGCACGCCGCCCGGCCGTGCTGATGCTTGCAGGGGGGAAAGCCCAATTGATGATCCGGAGAGAGACAACGGCTGACCTCCTGAAGAACCAGATGTAAACCTTGCGGGTTATAATCCTTACCTGCACCACAAATCCAGCTTTACAGGGTAATCGATGAATACAATCACCAGAAAAATCCGTTTGTACTGGCCGCTGATCAAATCGCTCCAAACGGGTTTGCTACTGGCAACAGGCATCGCGGGCTACCTTAGCTCGCGCCCGCCTTTTGACTTTCTGACGCTGCTGGGTTTGGCGGCCAGCCTGTTCCTGGCGATCAGTGGCAGCACCATCCTGAACATGTGGTACGACCGCGACATCGACGCCAAGATGAAGCGAACGCACATGCGCCCCGCCGCCGCGGGACTGCTGGATCATAGGGAGGTTTTTGCGGTGGGGATGACGATTTCACTCCTGGGCGTTGGCTGGGCATTTCTGATCGCGCCGCTGTACGGACTCGTCGTCTTCGCCGGCTGGTTCTTCGATGTGGTCGTCTACACTGTCTGGCTCAAGCGCCGGACATGCTGGAGCATCCTGTGGGGCGGGATCTCGGGCGCGATGCCGATCCTCTCGGGGCGCGTCCTTGCCGTGGGAGAGATCGAATTGGTCGGAATCTTGCTGGCGCTCTCCATCCTCTTCTGGATCCCCACACATACGCTGACGTATTCGATGAAGTTCCGCAGGGATTATAAGAACGCCGGCGTTCCGACCTTTCCTGAAACATATGGTGACAAATTCACGCGCCTGACGATTGCGGTTTCGTCTATCCTTGCGGCAGTCGCTATCGGTTGGGCCAGCATCCTGATCGGGTTGAGCGCGGGCCTGTTGAGCCTGATCGCGGTGCTGACCGCCGTCATGCTCATCCTGGCCTTTGCCACCCTGCGCATCCATACGGATAAAATGAACTTTATGCTGTTCCGTTATGCCTCCCTGTATATGTTGAGCGCAATGATAATCCTTTCGATTCAGGGATTGATCTGACAGAAGGAAGTTGACCAGAATGCCCACGATCTCCAGTATCGCGATCCGGGTCAGCAACGTGGAAGCCATGCTGGCCTTCTACTCGGAAGCCTTTCAGATCCAGTTCCGGGAAGTGAACACCTACGGCATCCCCTCGATGTTTGGCGAGCTGAACGGAGTCACTTTGAAGCTCGTACCCATCCGGGATGAGGCAGACTTTAAAGGTTTCCCCGTCCACCAGCCCGGGTTCGCGGTCGCGGACGTCGAAGCGGTAATCTCTCTCGCGCTGAAACATGGAGGCCGCCAGGAAGGCCGGACGATCCAGGCAGATGGAAAAATCCAGGCCGCCATACGTGATCCGGACGGGAACACGATCGAGCTGTATTCGGACGCATAGACGCGGCCCGATCCGATCCCCGTTCCAGGCATCGAGCTGCGCGCGTCGATCCAACAGGAAAGGGAAGCACTCAAGCAATTCCTTGACACGTTATCCCCTGAACAAATGACCCGATCGGGAGCCCTGGGGACAATTACCCCAGCTCAATAGGCAGATCGTCAAGAAGCACCATGACCGGGATTTGGAGGATATTCAAAAGCAATCCGAAGTTTCCTATCAGAAGATGCTGAAGGTCATTCAGGGAATCACACATCGCTTTCCAGGATATCAAAGACCACTTCTGTTCTGAAACAAGGTTCTCCAGGCTTTACCGTGAAAGGAGGCCGGATTTGGGGTGAGAGCGTGCGCCGTAAGGGACACGCTCTCACCCCAAATCCGAGTATCTACCACGGGAATTCCCAGAGATCATGAAACTCATGGTATAAAAATATGAAGTGAGAAAGTGCTCAGCATCCATTGAGCTTTCTCAGTTGTGCGCCTGGCAGGGGGTATCGAGCCAGACGAAGAATAACAAAAGGAGGAATCTAGTGACACCCTTTGACCTCTCTCGTTTTGCCGGCTGGGCTGCCTATGTCAGTGGCATCACTACGGTTCTCGGCGTGGTGACCTTATTTGCGTTTTTCGCCGTGGGTGAACCGTTCGGTACGATCAATGATCTCAGCAGCATCGTGATCGCCCTCTCGATGATCGTCATCCTGTTCGAGTTGGACAGCCTACACCGTCCTGTAGCTCCGGTAGTGAGTCTGGTTGTGCTGATCGTTGGCGTGATCGCCATGCTGGTCGCGGTGGTGTTCCAGACATTGCTCGTCCTCCAGGTCATCGAGTTTGCCCAGACTGCTGTGATCGTGCCCCTGGCTTTTGGTGTGTTCGGTGCAGCGCTCATGATCTACAGCTACCTTTCCCTGACGAGTCAGTCCCTGCCCCGGGGGCTGGCTGTACTGGGCATTATTGCCGGTGCATCCTATATACTGGTGATCACAGGCTTCTTTCTGAACCCGGAAGGAGAACACCCGCTGACCATCATCGGCGGCTTGCTCATTTTGATCGGTTATCCGATCTGGGCGATCTGGTTCGGGCGCCTGCTCCTGGCGGGCAGGCTGGCTCCGTAGAGCGATGTGCGTTTCGTAAAGAGACTGTTCTGGCCATGGATCTATTCATCTCCGGGGGCATGGTACAATCCGAAAAAATTTAAATCAGACCAGGGCTGTCTCAAAATGCAGAGCAGTCTGTGGAGGATGAGAGGCTGGGGATGTCTGCACTATCTAATTCGAACGGACGGAGCATTGTTGTCATGCACGGCGACCAGACCGGCGAGGAGCTGCTGCAGGAGGCGCTGCGCGTGCTCGTCCCGGGCGTGATCGGGCTGGACCTCGAGTTCCAGCACTTCGACCTCAGCCTGGCAAACCGGCGCGACACGAAGAATGAGGTCGTGAAGGAGGCCGCCGCGCTGATGCGCGAGACCGGCCTGGGTATGAAGGCAGCTACCATCACCCCGACCGAATCGGACGACGTCGGCAGCCCGAACGCGATCCTGCGAGATGAGATCGACGGGACGGTCATCCTGCGCACCGGACGGCGCATTCCGCGCGTGCGCCCGGTGGGAGGTGTGCACGCCCCGATCTCCGTCGTGCGCATGGCCGTGGACGACGCCTACGGGGCCAAGGAGTGGCGCGAGAAGACGCCCGAGGGCGATGAAATCGCCTACCGGACGTCCAGGATCAGCCGGGAGATCTGCCGCTCGGTGGCCGATTTCTCCTTTCAGCTTGCCGAGCGGACCGGGGCGCGGGTCTTCGGAGGTCCAAAGTACACAGTCAGCCCGGTCTATGAAGGCATGTTCAAGGAGGAGCTGGACGCGGCTGCCGCCAGGCATCCCGGCGTGGCGTACGAGCCGCAGCTGATCGACGCCACCCTTGCGCTCCTGATGAAGATCGACGGCGACGCGCTCGTCATCCCGACCCTCAACCGGGACGGCGACCTGCTCTCCGATCTCGTCCTGCAGATGTTCGGGAGCATCGCCGGGTCCGAGAGCCTGGTCCTGGCCTTCGACCACACCACGCACATCAAAGTGGTGATGACCGAAGCGCCGCACGGAACCGCGCCCGCGCTGGAAGGCAAGAACATCGCCAACCCGATGGCGATGATCCTGGCGGGCGCAGCGATCCTCTCGTATATGCATACACCAAAATCCGAGCTGGCCTCGCGCGCTATCTATGAATCTGTGTTTGAAGCCCTGCATCATGGACAAGC